>NZ_JABXEO010000094.1:0-30971 GCF_013372585.1 Myxococcus sp. AM010 | reverse complement strand
CCCCTCCCCCACCTCCAGCGATTCAAGCTGCTCCACGGCATCAGGCGCCTGGAGCGTCCGAGCCCACAGCCAGGCCGCCGCCTCCAGCAGCTCACCCTCGGACTGATTCGCGCGCGTGAACAGCGCTTCCAATGCTTCGCCCCTCGCGTCGGCCAGGAGGTCGCGAAGCAGTGGCACCTGCCCCTTCAGGGCCGGAGGCATGACACCGACGTCGCGGTGCAGCGCGGACTGCATTTCGTCCAGATTCGACATGGTGGCGGGCACGCTATCACTCCAGGAGCCCGTCGTAGCCCCTGCCGCGCACTGGAGCCGAGATTGCGGCGTTCAGAGACGGCCGCGGACAGGAGCGTCTCCCGCCCGCGGCGCCAGGCACAGTCGTCAGCGGGCCGTCAGTCCTTGACGACCGTGGTGATGGTCAGCGGCGTCGGGGTCCCGATGAAACTCCCGGTGGTGTTCGTGCAAGGCATTGGCACCTGCGAGAAGTCCGCGGCGTAGTAGCCATAGGTGGAGTCATTGCCCTTCTCGTAGAACTCATGGCCATCCGGGAGGACCACCTTCCAGACGTAGTTGATGCTCGTGTACTGCGTGGACGACCGCGCCCGGATGACGCCCGTCACCTTCGTGCCCCAGTGGTACGGCGCCACGGCCGGGACTTCGACCGTCTGCGGCGCCGGAGCCCAATCAAGCGTGCTGGGGCCACCAGACGTTCCGCCCCAGCCGTAGATGAGGAACACGCGGGTTCCCCAGGGCAGGTCATCATTGCGGTACGTGAGGGTGACTTCCGCCTGAGAGGTGCTGAAGTAGCCACACGTATTGAGCACCGTCCGCGCCTGCACCCACTGCGCTCCCGCGAGGGCGGAGGTGGAAGTCAGCAGCAGGGCGAACACGAGCGCGCGACGAGAAATCCGGGACATTCGTAGACTCCAGGGAGAGGTTTGACAACCCTGCCCCTCTACCAGAGCCAGAGGCCCGCGGCTCAGCTCTCCGAGGACAGTCGGGAGATGGCCTCCACCACGGAGCCGGGCACGGACGTCTCGCCGAAGAAGCGCGAGAGCTCGGCCTGGGCCTCGCGCGCTTGCGTCGCGGTGATGCGGCCCTCGCGCTCCAGCCTCCCGATGATGGCGCCAGCCCGGATACGGAGGGTCTCGGGCTTCTGGGCGGGCAGCCAGCGCCGTGGAGCAGGCAACATGCCCGCGAGCATCGCGCCCTGTGCCACCGTGAGCGCACGCGCCGAGGTGTCGAAGTGCTCGCGCGCCGCCGCCTCGATGCCATACACGCCCTCGCCCCACTCAACCACATTCACATACAACGTGAGGATGTGCTGCTTGGACAGATGGGTCTCCAGCTGGCGGGCGAGCAGCAGCTCCTTGGCCTTGCGCAGCAGGCTGCGGTCCGTGGAGAGGTAGAGGTTCTTGGCCAGTTGCTGGGTGAGCGTGGACGCGCCGCGGCCCAGGCGCGCCTTTCGCACGGATTGTTCGAGGGCGTTCTCCACCTCAATCCAATCCACCCCCTCGTGCTTGTAGAAGCGCGCGTCCTCGGAGGTCAGCACGGCGTCCACCGCGTGCGGCGCCACCGCGTCCAGGGACACCCAGGCCTGACGTACCCGGGGCTGCGTTCCCGCCGCCAGCGCCTCCTCGGCCCGCTGCGTGATGAGCGCGGTGGTGCGCGGGTTCTGCGCCCGCAGCGCGCGGACGTCGGGCAGCCGCGCGTACTCCACGCTGAGCCAGACGACGAACAGCAGCCACCCGACAAACAGCCAGCGGCCCCAGCCCGGACTGGGAGCCTTCCCCACGGCGCGCCGGGCGCCGGCGGGGAGCTGCTTCGTCTTCTGCGTCCGGGGGGAGGCGCCACGGGCGGAGGGCGGACGGGAGGCCATCGGTATGCACACCTCTGCCCCGGTCCACGCCCCCTGTCCAGAAGACGGCCAGGAAGGTACGCGGCGGCCTGTCTTGAGTAGGATGCCAGGTTCAATGTCAACTCTTCGTACCGCGCTCGGCGCGGGAGTCCTCTTGGTGGGCCTGGGCGCCGGGCTCGCCGTGACTGCTTCACGGCCCCAGCGGAGCGCCGAAGTCGAAGCGCGCATCGCGGCGCGCCAGGAGCCCGTCCTGACACCTGCCCCCGGCCCCGCGCCGAAAGGGCTCCCCATCGTGACGCCAGCCGGGCGCGAGGTGGGCAAAGTCCCCCAAGGGCATGTGGATGGGGTGGCGCTGCGCTCGCTCCTGCTCCGACGTCAGTTCGAGGAGCTGACGCTGGCGGTCGAACAGCTCCAGTGGGGCATGGAGTCGAACCCTCGGGACGAGCACTGGATGACGGACGGCATCCTGGCGCTCGGCAACGGCTCCTCCGAGTCGACGGAGCTCCTCGACGCCTGGGTGAAAGCGTCGCCGCGCTCCTTCGCGCCCTACCTCGCGAGGGGGACCCACTGGGTGTCGGTGGGCTACCTGCGCCGAGGGGGGAAGCTCGCGGCTGCGACGGCGAACGAGGAGTTCGCCGGGATGCATGAGGCCTTCGAGCGGGCGGTGCCCGAGCTCCTCCGAGCGTGGTCGCTTCACCCGAAGGCGGTCGCAGCGGCGCGGCCGCTCATCTACGTGGCGAACGCGCTCGGCGACGACGAGACGCGCGAGCAAGCCTTCACCCGCGCCATGGAGCAGTGCCCCACGTGTGTAGATGTCCGCGCCGTCTATCTCCACGGACTCGCCCCCCGCTGGGGCGGTACCTACGAGAAGATGGACGCCTTCGCCGAGGCACAGCGCCTCGCGAACCCCGAGCTGGGCTTCCTGCGTGGCTTCGCCGATTTTGACCGCGCACACGACCTGGCCGTCCAGGGCAAGCACGACCAGGGACGGGTCCTGCTCACCCAGGCGCTGTCAGCCGGCGACTACTGGGAGTTCAGACTGGCTCGGGCGAAGCAACTGCGCCGCACCAAGGCCCTGGACGCCGCGCTGGAGGAGGTGAACCGGGCCGTGGCCCTGCGCCCCGCTCGTGCGTCCGTCTATTTCGAACGTGCTCGGATTCTCTCCAACAGCCGAAAGTGGGAACCCGCGGGCAAGGACCTCCTGCACGCCCTGCGGTTGGACGCGACGGACTCGGAAGGACGCGCCCTGCGGGACCACGTGGTGAAGGGGGTCATCTACGACGGCTGGGAGGCGCACAAGGCCGGACGCCGCGAGGAGGCGCTGGGCCTGCTGGAGCTGGCTGGAGAGCTCGCGCCAGGCAACCCCGAGGTGGCGCGGCGGCGCGCGTGGGTCGTCAAATCCCCTCAGCAGGCGGCGGCACAGGCCGACGCGCAGCAAGGCGAGGGGGCGGAGGACTTCCGCACCGTGCAGCAGCGGGACTACGCCCTGGCGCGCGAGCGGCGCTTCAAGGAGATCCTCCCGCTCTGGGATGCCTTCCTTGAACGCAATCCCGACCACGGGCTGGCCTACATGGAGCGCAGCGGGACGCACTACCACCTGCGAGACCTCAAGTCCGCGCTGTCCGACCTGAAGAAGGCGTGTGACCTGGGCGTCAACGAAGGCTGTGCCCGGGCGCGCCAGGTCGAGCGCGCCAGGGCCGCGGGCCGCTGAGGCGCGGCAGCCCCACACAGCCGCTCCAGCGACAGGGCAACGACAGGAGGCGCCTCGCCCTCCTCCTCCTGCTGTTTCCCCGCTCGGCGTGCGGCACCGCCGCTCAGAGTTCGTTGAGGATGAGCAGGCCGCGCACGGAGTCGGCGGCGTACACGTACCCGTCGCCGGGCACTCGGATGCCGAAGGTGCCCTCGAAAAGGTTGTCCGTGCGGCCGGGGTCGCTCTCTCGGAAGGTGTTGTAGTGCGCCACCTGGCGCGGCTGCGTGGGGTTGGACACATCCAGCACGCGCACGCCCTCGTGGTACCAGGCGATGTAGAGCAGGTGGCCCTTCAGAATCAGGTTGTGGATGGACGTGACGGGGCTGAGACGGAACTCGCCAATCTTGACGATGTTCGCCGGGTCCGTGACGTCCAACACGCGCAGGTGGGCGCCATTGAATTCAGTGCCCTCGAAGGCGATGGTGCGCCCGGCGAAGGTGCCCACGGCGCTGTGGTGCGCGTAGGCGTTGAAGCCGTGCACGTACTGGCCCAGGTGCCGCACGTTGTCGAGGTCGGTGACGTCCATGATGGAGTAACCACCAAAGGCGTTGCTGACGTAGAGCCGGCCCTCGTAGGCGAAGGCGTCGTGTGCGCCCCCCACGGAGAACTCGGACGGCACGGTGATGCGCTGGAGCAGCACGGGCTCCAGCGGCGAGGTGACGTCATGCACGAAGGTCACCTCGCCGGGCGACATGGCATAGAGCCGGTTTCCATCCACCAGCACGGTGTGCGCCCCGTACTGCCCCGCGGGCAGGTGACGCACGTACTCCGGCTGTGAGGGGTTGGAGATGTCATAGACGACGACGCCCGCGCTGTTGCCGGCGATGTAGAGGGCATCTTCCTTGGCCCACACGCCATTCCAGCTCGAGTCCCCCGGCAGGCTGATGGAGGCCTTGAAGAGGGGGTGCGCCCTGTCACTCACGTCGAAGACGGTGAGCCCGCCGTTCCTGGTGCCAGCGAAGTCATTGATGGAGACGACGTAGGCGTGGTCCTTCGTGACATAGACGTCCACGGCATCCCCCAGTGCGACGGGGGACTCGGAGATGAGGCGCAGCCCGCCGGAGGACTCGCCCTCGCCTCGCTGCGAGGGCATGCGCTGGGCTTCAAAGGTGCCGGCCCGGCTGAACCTGCCGTTGGTGCAACGGGCGTAGCAGCCCGTGATGATGCCGGGTGAGGGCACCTGACAGCCGGCGAGCGCGGTGACAGTGACGGCCCCGTTGAACGGACTGGTGCGGCTGCCAACGACGAAGAAGCTCCCGCCGTCCGTGCTCCGCGTCAGCAGCGGCTGGCCGTTGAGCGTGTCCGTCCCTCCGTCGGAGAAGAGCTGGTAGCTGGTGAAGTCGGGGACAATCTGGGTCCCTCCGTCAGACAGCAGGCGCTCACCTCGCATGTCGACCAGGTAGACGCCGTGCTGCGCCACCTGGGCGAGCGCCTCCGGTGAGCACTGTGAAACGTCGTAGCGCGACAGGTCATCACACCGGAAGGTGGTGGGGTCTCCCTGCGGATTGAACTCGCATGGCGAGAAGCGGCCCCGGTCAATCCAGTCACCGTGTTCCTCCAGCACGGTGTAGCCGCCATCCCACGGCGCCGCCGCGCCCGCATCGGGAGTGCCGGAGTCGGTCGTCCCCGAGTCCTCGGGAAGCCAGGGGCCTGCATCAGGAGTGGAGTCAGCGTCATCGCAGGCGGAGAGCGTGGACAGCAACAGGACGCAGGAGGAGAGCAGCACCAGGGACGGACGCAACACGGACGGCATCGTGGACCTCGCGAGAAAGGCCTCCCACGCGCGTGGGGGCCATGACTCAAGCGGCCTGACGCCCTGATCCCCTCATCAAGGCGAGAGATGGTTGCGGCGTGGAGGCAAGGTCCGCCCACGAGCCCGGCCCCGGGGGAAAACGCCCCGGGCGGCCCTGGCCTTGCAAGACGCCCGGCACGGTGATGGGGCAGCGAATGGACCACTGACAGGTGGTCCACTCGGTGCGGGAACACGCGGCGTCGCCGGGGACGGAGCAGCGCGCTCTCTACCAGGTGTGGTAGCAGGCGTTGTTGCAGTTCGTGCCGTTGCAGAGCGCGAGGTCGGCGTAGTTGTGGCAGGCGGGGACGGTCAGGTCCGACATGGTGTAGCGGGTGATGATGTCTCCGCAGGCAATCACGTCGTCCGTCGTGCCCGAAATGCCGGTCACTGACATGGCGTTGGAGACGTACGAGTCGCCGCTCGCGGGCAGGCCCTCGGTCCACCGGCCCATGGTGACGCGCTTGGCGGCGGCGGCCGGAGCGACCGTCTCTCCGAGCTTGACGTTCCACATCTGTCCAGGGGTGAGCTGCACGCTGTCAGCCGTCGCGCCTCGGTTGAAGTTGAAGGTCACCGGCCCATTGCCCGCGCAGTTCAGCACGGCGAAGTGCATGGAGTGCCCTGGATGATTGAACGACACGTTCGAGCTCCAGTTGGTGGCGCGCAGACGGACGCGCGTCGCGGTGCCCCGAACCCTGTCGCAGGGGAGCAAAGCAGGGGAGCACTCGTCGCCGTCCTGACTTCCGAGCGGGAAGTCACAGTCCGGGGAGTTGCAGTAGTAGTCGCTCGTGAAGGCCGTGTGGATGACCTCCTGGCTGGGGTCCCCGCAGGTGGCGTCCCCATAGACGAAGGCAGCCCAGGCGCTGTTCGAGGCAGAGCAGCCTCCGGCGAGCGAGCGAGGCTCATCGGGGAAGGTGGTTGGGAAGGCGGAGAGCTCGGCCTCGTTCTGCCACCGGAGCTGCGCGCGCTCACCCGCATCCATCGTGGCGAGCGCGCGGGCCGCCAGGGCCGAGGGCAGCGCCTGCCCCTCGGGCGCCACGGCCAGGAACACCTCCGCCGCCGAGTGTGTCTGGAAGAAGCGAGGGGCCACGAGTGGACGCTGCGGATACTGGGCGATGACGGCCACGTTGACCTCGCCCCTGTCGCCCTCGAACCAGAGCACCTGGCTGTCAGCGTTCCCGATGCGGGCAATCTCGCGCGGTCCGGACGACTCGGTGGGCGCTGCCCACACGGGGGATGCCCCCAGGAGGCAGAGGGCACCAGTGCAGGCCAGCGCTCGGAATGAACGGGGAGATGTCATAGCGGGGACTCCGTGAGGAAGGACGGCGTTCATTCGCCGTCACACCCCTGAACGGAGCCGCGCCCCGATTTCCCTCACCGAGAAACGCAGACCCCTGGCCGCGGGCGTGTCGCTACTCGAAGAGCGAGAGCTGCCCCAGCGAGCGCAACGCTCCCGTCGTCTCTTGCGGAGTTGCCCGCACACGGACCTGTGACACAGGTGTCGTGCCCGCGAGGTCCACTTCCATGAAGGACTGCACCCCGGCGCCGTCGAGCAGGTTGGCCAGGGGCATCCACTCGGCGCCGTCCGCGCTTCCCTCCAGCACCAGCTCGCTCATGGTGCCCGACACCCCGAAGTTGCGCAGCACGGCCTTGCGCGGCACCACCGACCGCGAGAGCTGCACGGCGACCTCCCGGACTCCGTCCTGGAAGAGCACCAGCTCACCGAGGTCGCCGTTGGTGATGGGACAGGGCGTCTCGGCGTTCAGGTAGGTGCACGCCGCGCCACGGCTTGCCGGGACGAGGGCGCGGCGAGGCAGGACAACATCATCGCTGGAATAGGTGATGCCGACCGTCACGCCCCCCGCATTCGCCTCGCGCGCGGTCGTGATGGAGGCCTTGAGCCCCTCCGCATCCTCGAGGACGTAGTCGCTCAGGAGGACCGGCGAGGAGACCTTGAGCACCTGCCAGGCCTCCCTGGCGCCCGACGGGTGGAGGTACAGCACGTGTTCATCGCTCCCAGCGCCGTGAGTGGCGGACAGCGGACTGAAGCCCACGCTCACCCCCTGCGCCTCCGTGGTGGCCGTCAGCGTCCCGGTCCACTCCTGGAAGACGGGCAGCGCGACCTCCGCCTGCTGGATGAGGAAGAAGGCCGAAACGCGCCTTCCCTGGGACTGCACGGGCGAGCGGGCCACGAAGCAACGCGCGATGCTCCCGTTGCGGGTATCCGCCCCCAGCAGGTCGAGCTCGAAGGTGCCATCGGCGCGGGTCTTCACCGACCTCCAGCTCGCAGAGAAGGCAGCGAACGCGCACGAGGAGTTCTCGCTGCGGTAGAGCTTCAACTGCGTATCCGAGAGCGGCGCGCCAGCCTCGTCAACGAGCCGCCCGCTCAGGACGATGTCCAGGTCCTCCTCCACCTTGCTCTCGGTACAGCCGCCCGACATCGCCAGCACACCCAACGTCAACGTGCGCATCCATCGCATGGGAACCTCCTTCATCGGTGAGCCGCGATGTCACTGCAAGACCGGTGCGAAGCCCCCCTCCCTCTGAGGACGGGAGCCCGGGCCGGTCCGTTCCTGACAGTGGCGTCCTGGCGCGTCCGCTACGCGGGTGCAACCGCCGCTTCGCAGCGCGCTCCGCCTGGAAATTCGTCTCCCGCCCCCAATCACGCCACAGTCTCTTGCATTCCCCTGCTCCACCGCCCGACTTGTGGAACCCCCATGACCTCGAGGAGGACCTCACGCCGGGCGACAAGCACCGCGCGTCCTTCTTCGGCTGGAGCCAGGACGGCGACGCCTTTTACGTCCTCACCAACGAGCGCGACGCACGCCTCCAGGACCTCTACCGCTACGATGCGAAGACCTATGCCCGCACCCTGCTCTACGCGGGCGATGCCGAGCATGTGCCTGGCGCGCTGTCTCCGGACGAGAAATGGCTGGCGCTGGAGAAGTCACGGGCGCTGTCCGACAGCGACGTCTACCTCTACGAAGTCGCCACCCAGCAACGCCAGCACCTCACCGCGCACACGGGTCGGCCAGCTGGAAGGCGGCGACCTTCGACCCGACGTCCTCCGCGCTGTACCTGCTCACCAATGAGGGCTCCGAGTTCGCTCGCGTGGAGCGCCACGTGCTCGCCACCGGGAAGCGCGAGCTGGTGGAGAAGCTGAACTGGGGCTGGAGATTCCGGCGCTGCTCTACAAGCCCCATCAGGCCACCGCGAAGCAGCGCGCCCCCGCCATCGTCTTCGTCCATGGGGGACCGGGAGGACAGTCCTCCAAGGGCTACAGCAGCTTCTTCCAGTTCCTCGTCCACCATGGCTACGTGGTGCTCGCCGTCAACAACCGGGGCAGCGAGGGCTACGGCAAGTCGTTCTTCGCGGCGGATGACCAGCAGCACGGCAAGGCGCCGCTCCAGGACTGCGTCGAAGCGAAGAAGTACCTGGCCGCCCTCCCCTACGTGGATGGCGCGCGCGTGGGCATCCTGGGGCCCAGCTATGGCGGATACATGGTGCTCGCGGCGCTGGCCTTCCACCCCGACGTCTTCGCCGTGGGCGTGGATGCGTTTGGCATCTCCGACTGGCTGAGCGCGCTGCGAGAGCTCCCGCCCCACAAGGAGGCCCTGCGCGAGGCGCTCTACCAGGAGCTGGGCAACCCCCAGACACAAGAGGCGATGCTTCGGGAAATCTCCCCGCTGTTCCACGCGGAGAAGATTCAGAGGCCCCTGCTCGTCATCCAGGGCGCCAACGACCCGCGCGTGCCCAAGGCCAAGACGGATGCGCTCGTAGAGACCCTCCGGGAGAACGGGGCGCCCATTGACTACTTCGTCCTCCCCGACGATGGCCATGGCTTCAGCAGCACGAAGAGCGAAGCGGAGACCTCCGTCAAAATCCTCTCCTTCCTGGACCAGCACCTCCGACGGTGACCCTGAAGCCGCGCGCAGGGGTACGCACCTGTGCAACTGCTTGCAACCTTCAGGTCAGAAAATGCGATGATGGCCCGATGAAATCGGCATTCAAGGGTGAGCAGGCGAAGGCCGTGCTCTCCCGGTGGCACGACCATTTCCGAGGGCGCCTGCGGGTCCCCACGGAGAGCCGGACGGTGCGGACCCGCGTCGGTGACACGCATGTGCTGGTGGGCGGCCCAGAAGCCGCACCCAACGTGGTCGTCCTCCACGGCGCGCTCGCGAGCTCCGCGCACGTGCTCCACGAGCTGGCCCCCCTGCTGGAGCGATTCCGGCTTCACGCGGTGGACGTCGTCGGCCAGTCAGTGAAAAGCGCGGATGTGCGGCCCTCGGTCGCGAACAATGAATATGGCGAGTGGCTCCGAGACGTCCTGGATGGGCTGGCGCTCCAGCGCCCCCATGTGGTGGGTGTGAGCTGGGGCGGCTTCGTGTCCATCCGGCTCGCGGCCATCGCGCCCGAGCGCATCGACAGGCTCGCCCTGCTCTTCCCCGCGGGCGTGGTGAATGGCTCTCACTGGGACGGGCTCACGAAGGTGGCCCTCCCGATGATGCTCTATCGGATGTCCCCATCAGAGCGGCGCCTGAAGGCGTTTGTCCGACACCTGCTGACGACCACGGATGACGACTGGGCGCCGTTCCTCGGCGACGCCGTCCGCGCATGCAACATGGACATGCGGGTGCCCGCGCTCGCGAAGCCGGAGGAACTCGAGCGGCTGAAGGCCCCCACGCTCGTCATGGCCGGAGATGGGGATGTGAGCTTCCCCGGAGAGAAGCTGCTCACCCGCGCGAGGGTGCTCTTCCCCACGCTCGCCTACCAAGAACTCATCAAGGACTGTCACCATTGTCCGCCAACGACGGATGCCTTCCGGCAATGGCTTGCGGGGCGCCTGGGCGACTTCCTGCGAGCGAGCTGACGCGCTTCCCCGCACGGGCAACGCCCAGCCGATGAGGAGGCGCCGAGAGTGATTGCCTGACCGACCGGGCGGGCGTCTGCGTTCCCTGCTAGACTCCAGGTGAAGCGACCTTGGGGGTGACGCAATGAGATACGCGGAGCCAGAGTCCGTCGAGGCCGCGCTGTTGGCCCTCAACGCGCATGAGGATGCCCGATGTCTCGCGGGCGGGGCCTCGCTGGTGGCGATGATGAACGCGGGTCGCATCGCCCCCGAAATGCTGGTCAGCCTCCACCGAATCCCAGAGCTGTTCACCATCACCGAAGCCTCGGACGGCATCTGGCTGGGCGCCATGTGCACCCACCGAACGCTCGCGGCCGACACGCGGCTGGGCGGGGCCATGGAGGTCGTGCGCGGCGCGGCGCGGCAGCTCGCGCATCCGGCCATCCGCAACATGGCCACCCTGGGCGGCTCCATCGGGCTGGCAGACCCACGGACGGAGCTGCCCGTGGCGCTTGTCGCGGCCTCGGCGCTCGCGGAGGTCGCGGGCCCCCATGGCCGGCGATCCGTCCCCGTTGAAGCACTGTTCGTGGACAGCCACCGCACGTCCCTGCAACGCGGTGAGTTCGTCACCCGCGTCTTCCTCCCACGAGGCGCGGCCGGAGCCGTGGGGCACCACCTGCGCTTCAGCCGCGTGGCCGCTGACTACCCCACGGTGTCTGTTTCACTGGTGCTCCACATGGAGGGCGACACGTGCCAGCAGGTGCGCGTGGTCGTGGGCTCCTGCGCGCCCGTGCCGCTCCACCTTGACGCAGCGGACCAGCGGCTCATCGGGACGCGGCTGGAGGCGGAGGACGTGGCCGGTGCGGGAGGCCTGCTCGCCCAGGCCGCGGCGCCCATCGACGATGTTCGCGGCTCGGCGGAGTACCGGCGCATGTTGATTCCGCGTCTGCTCGGCCGCGCCCTCTCGCAGGCCCGGGAGCGCGCCCATGTCTGACACGGTCTCCATCTCACTCACCATCAACGGCGCGGAGCACGCGCTCACGCTCTCCCCAGAACGGACCTTGCTGGACGTGCTGCGCGAGGACGTCCGCGCCACGGGAACCCGGCGAGGGTGTGACGAGGGGAGCTGTGGTGCCTGCACCGTGCTGGTGGAGGGCGTGCCCGTGCTCTCCTGCCTGTCGCTGGCGGTGACGCTGCCCGGCCGCGCCATCACCACCATCGAGGGCGTCAGGAACGGCCCGGAGCTCCACCCCGTCCAGCAGGCGCTGGTCCGGCATGGCGCGGTGCAGTGCGGCTTCTGCATGTCTGGCATCGTCCTGGCCGCGAAGGCGCTGCTGGAGCAGAACCCGTCCCCGTCCGTGGACGAGGTCCGCCAGGCGCTCGGCAGCAACGTCTGCCGGTGCTCCGGCTATACGCGCGTCGTGGAGGCGATTGCCTCGGTGGGAGGTCGGCCGTGAGCAACGACGACAGGCCGGAGCCCGCGCCGGGCCCCGTGGGCGAGGTCCTGGGGCAATCGGTTCCGAAGCCGGATGCACGCGAGAAGGTGACGGGGCGCGCTGTCTATACGGAGGACCTGTGCGTCCCCGGCATGTTGCATGGCGCCCTGCTGGGCAGCCCGCATCCCCACGCGCGCATCCTGTCCTATGACACCTCGCGCGCGCGGGCCTTGCCGGGCGTGCGCGCCGTGCTCACGGCGGAGGACCTGCCTCCGCACGACATCGGGCCCGCCATCAAGGACCAGCCGGTGCTCGCGCGAGGCAAGGTGCGCTACGCAGGCGAGCCCGTGGCCGCCGTCGCCGCGGTCGACCTCCCGACGGCGCGCAAGGCGCTCGGGCTCATCGACATCCAGTACGAAGTCCTTCCCGCCGTGTTCGACGCGGAGGAAGCGCTGCGCCCGGACGCGCCCGTCCTGCATGCGCCACGCGGCCCCGGTCATCCCAACGCCGCGTCATACATCCGGCTGATCGAGGGCACGCCGGACTCGGTGTGGGCGCGGTGCCACGTCGTCGTCGAGGACGTGTACGAGACGCCCGCGCAGCAGCACATCTACCTGGAGCCGTGCTCGACGCTCGCGGAGGTGGACCCCGACAGTGGGAAAATCACCCTCCACACGGCCACCCAGTCCGCGTTCCGGGTCCAGGCCGTCACCGCGGAGGCGCTGGGCGTGCCCATGTCCCGCGTGCGCGTGCTGGTGCCGCGCGTGGGAGGAGCGTTCGGCGGCAAGGTGGAATCCACCAACCAGCCCATCACCGCGGCGCTGGCGATGGCGGCTGGCGCACCGGTCCGGCTGACCTTCTCGCGCACGGACGACATGAAGATGATGCGCTCGCGCCATGGTGCCCGCATCTTCATGCGCACGGGGGCGACGCGGGACGGCCGCATCCTCGCCCGGCAGGTGCGGATCCACTTCGACACCGGGGCCTACGCGGATGACGGCCCCTTCGTGGCGAACGTCGGCAGCTACTTCGCGCGCGGGCCGTACCGGATTCCCCATGTCGACGTGGAGTGCTGGTGCGTCTACACCAACAAGCTCCGCGCCGGAGCGTTCCGCGGCTTCGGCAATCCGCAGATCCACTTCGCCAGTGAGGTGCAGGTGGACCGGCTCGCCGAGGCCTTGGGGATGGACCCCATCGCGCTACGGCTCCGCAACGCACTGGAGACGGGCGAGAAGTGGCTGGGCGGCGCGCCGGTGGAGAGCGGGACGCTGCGGGCCTGTCTGGAGCGGGCCCGGGAAGTCTCGGACTGGGCCCGACGGCGGGAGCGGACACCCACGGCCCCTGGAAAGCAGCGGGGCATCGGCGTGGCGGCGGTGAGCCACGTGTCTGGCCTGCTGGGCTCGAGCGCCACCGTTCGGCTCAACGAGGACGGCACCGTCACCGTGAACACCGGTGCGGTGGACACGGGACAGGGCTCCGACGTGGCCCTCACGCAGGTCGCGGCGGGCGCGCTGGGGCTGTCGATGGAGCAGCTCAACTTCAGCCGCCCGGACACGGATACGTCTCCGTATGACTGGTGCAGCGGAGGCACGCGGACGACCTTCACCGTGGGCCGCGTCATCACGCAGGCCTGCGAGCAGGTGCGCGCGCAGCTCTTCGCACACGCCAGCGAGCTGCTCCAGCGTCCGGTGCGGCGCTTGGAGCTGAGGCCCGGCGGCTTCGTCGGCGTCCGGGACGAGCCCGGGACGTCGGTCTCCTTCGCCGCCATCGCCGGGCGTGCGCTCTACGTCGAAGGCGGGCCCATCATCGCGTCCGCCCGCTACCTGTATCCCGCGTGGCAGCTCGACACGAACCGGACCCAGGTCGAAGGGCTGCCCTTCATGGGCAACGGCTTCTTCGTGTTCGCGGCGCAGGTGGCCGAGGTCGAGGTGGACGAGCTGACAGGCCACGTCGAGGTGCTGGAAGCGTGGAGCGTCCACGACGTGGGCCGGGTCATCAACCCCGCGGCGACGGAGGGACAGGTCCAGGGGGGCTTCGTCCAGGGCCTGGGCTACGCGTTGACCGAAGAGCTGGTGTGGAACGAGGGCCAGCTCGTCAATCCCACCATGGGGGACTACAAGGTCCCTGGCGTGCTGGATGTGCCCGTGGCCCTCCACGCCGTGCTGCTGGAGCAACCCTTCGGTCCAGGGCCGTTCGGAGCCAAAGGCGTTGGCGAGGTGGGCCTGGTGGGCGTGGCCCCCGCCATCTGCAACGCCATCCGGCATGCCACCGGGGCGCAGGTCCGACAGCTCCCCGCCACGGGGGAGCGCGTGCTGCGCGCGTTGATGGAGCGGGACTGACGCCCTCCTTGGAGCGGCGTCATGACATTTTCCTGAATTTCATATTTTACTAGCTTCCCTCGGTTCGTCGGGACTCACCCGGCGCCCGATTCGAGGGAAGCATGCTCAAGCTCTTGTCGTCGGCGGTGCTCAGCCTGTTGGTCACCCTGGGGATTCTCCCCGACACCGCGTCCGAGACGGAGGCGCTCGCGGCCACGACCGTCACCGTGGCGACGCACAACACCCTGCGTGGGCAGGCGACGTTCAGGCCGCTGGCGGACATCATCGGCTGGCAGGAGGTGGAGAACGCGGTAGCGCACAACAAGCTCGAGACGCTCGAGAACTACAACCACTTCCGGCCGGGCGCGGAGCGGCTGGCAGCGCGGAACTCCATCGCCATCTCCTGGCGCAAGAACAAGTTCGACAAGACGGGTGACGGCTCTCGGATGACGCACGGTGGCACGGCAGGCGAGACTCCGTCACGCTTCGTGAACTGGGTCGTCCTGAAGCACAAGACGACCGGAGCGAAGCTGGCGTTCATCAACACCCATTACATCTCCGGCGCGTGGAACGGCAGTCATCCGGACCGCCAGGAGCGCTGGCGCACCCACAACACCGTGGTGCGAGAGGTCGTCGCCGAGCTCCGCGGCCGAGGCCTCCCGGTCGTCCTGCTGGGCGACTTCAACCGCCAGCTGTCGCAGGACATCCCCGGGATGAATCACCTGCGCACGGCGGGCGTCGCTGGCGTGCCCATTGACCAGATCTACGTCAGCCAGGGCATCGGCACCGGCCCCGCCGAGCGCCTGGAGAAGTACGGCTCCGACCACTTCGCCTACACCGCGACCGTGCAGTTCTGAGCCTCGCTCACGGCCGCGTCAAGGCGCCTTGCGCTGCTGGCTCACGAGCCAGTTCTGCACGTCGGAGCGGCTCCAGAACGAATCCCAGCCGCTGTGCCCGCCGCTGGGATTCACGGTGAGGAGGAACTCGCCGCTGTAGCCAGGGCACTGCCGCAGCAGCGGCTGGAACCCCGTGGTGGCATTGGTCCACCGGTGGACGGAGAAGGTGCCATCGTCCGCATTGCCAGAGGCCCAGATGGGGAAGTCATCGAGCTCGCACACGTCCGCGGGCGTGGGCGGAAAGTAGGCAATGGGCATCCCCCCGGCATACGTCGAGCGATACTTCTTCATCTGCTCATTCACGCCGCTCCCGCCCGAGGACAAGCCCGTCATCGTCACCCGGTCCGGGTCGATTTCGTACTCGCTCAGCGCCTGCTGGACGAGGGTGTGCGTGGCGTCCACCTGCCACCAGGTGTCTAGCGGGGCGCCCACGCGAGGGCCGTTGGGCGCGATGACGACGCCAGGGAACGTGTCGACCAGCGGCTTGCCGGGCGTGAGCTGCCGGATGAAGCCCTCTGGATTCGCCCCCACCTGGGTGTGGTCTCCGTTGAGCGTGGAGCCGCCTCGGCCATGCAGGGAGAGCACGAGGGGGTACTTCTTGCCGGGCCTGGTGCCGTAGTCCTTGGGCAGGAAGACGGCGGTGTCATAGCGCCCGCCGCGATTCCACACGTGCAGCTTCCCCGCGCGCGGGTCCGGTGGCGCGCTCTCCGGGAGCACGGTGATGCGCACGATGTCCGAGCCGGTCGCCCCCTGATTGTCCGTGGCGGTGAGCCGGAAGACGTACACCCCCGCGACCAGGTTGCTGGCGGTGGCCGAGGACGCGGTGGCGCCCGTCAGCGTGGCCGGAGACGGCCCCGAGACCTGGTCCCAGAGGTAGTGGGTGACGGTGCCATCGGTATCGCTGGCCGAGCCCTGGAGCGGCACCGAGTTGACGGGCAGCGCGAGGGTCGTTGCGTTGCCCGCGAAGACCAAGGGCGGCTGGTTCGCGAGCACGGAGCCGAAGACCTGAATCTCACGGACGCGGCACAGGTTGTCGTTCGTCGCGAGCTTGCACTGGAGCCGCACGTACCGGGCATTCACGGGCTGCGCGAAGGCGAGCGTCCGGACGTTCTCGGTGTTCCCGGTGATGGCGCCGCCCGGGACGACCTGATGGCTCGCGGTGTTGCTCGTCCGGGACATCACGTCGAAGTCGACCATCCGCCCGTAATTGCTATCCCGGCTGACGTACAGGGTGATGCGCTGCACGCCATGCACGGCCTGAAGGTCCACCTCAATCCATTCAGGATTCGAGGGAAGGGGCGAGACAGCCGAGGACCAACGGTCCGACGTGTTGATGATGCCGTTGAAGGCCTTCTCCGGTGCAAACTGCGTGGGATAGCCGACGGCATGTATCGAAGATGCCGATGAAGGCCTTCCAAAAGCGACGTTGGTCGCTTGCGCCTGGGCGGGAACAGCGAGTGACAAGGCCAGGAAGCACAGGGCTTCCGTCAGGGTGCGGAGACTCCAGCGCATGACTCACCTTTCATTGAGAGGGACGCCGAGTCTGACAACGCGGAGGCATCACTTCATGCAAAACGCTAAACACCTAAATTTCATGTACCGCGACCGCCCGTCATGGCGGCCCGACGCTTCGATTCCGAGGTAAGCTGACACCATGGTTCCCCTGATCGACCGGGCTTCGCTGCCCCAGGAAGCGCGCTCCGCCCTGGAAAAGGAGTTGGCGTCCCTCACGCTGCTCCAGGATGTGGTGCGCTGGGGCTTCGCGAGCGCGCCGCCGCGCGATGTCACGGAGGTCATCGTCCAGGACGAGTTCACCCACGACGTGGTGATGCCGTGGATGGAAGGCAGCTACCTGGTCTTCGACACGACCTGACTGGGCGGAGTCACTTCGGTCTCCGTGTGGGACCACCGCCCCAGCGCAGATGAACTCCTCGACGCCCGGCTTGCATCCGGCTGGGCGCCGACGCCGACGAGCACCGTCGACGGCGACGTCATCCTGGGCCATGCCGCGTGCAGAGCGCCGCTTCAGTTGCCCTGACAGCCGGCGCCCTTCTGCATTGTCACGTCTGCTCGCTAGTCATGGTTGCCGGTCCCACCTGCCGGGGTAGAGGACCTGCTCGCAGCCGGCGGCGTGGGCAGCAACGCTCCGGCGGTGGCCGTGCCGAACATGCGCCGGAGGTGGTCTCCGTAGAGGGTGAGCGTCAGCAAGCCGATCACGACAATGAATGAGAACGCGGCCGTCACGGTCACCGCCGTGCCGAGGAGCGTGGCCGCCTCCTCTCGCTGCTGGCTCCAGATGCGCCGACAATCACCCGTGACGACGGTCCCATCCGGCCGGCGGTAGAGCCGGGCACAGACATTCCCACCGGGCTGGAGCAGCGCCTCCACCTCGAGCGTGGTCATCTCGCTCAGGTTGTGGACGGAGAGCCTGCAGGCGCCACAGTGCCGGACGCGTGCATCCCCTTTCATGTCCTCCCAGCGCATCGCGCAGGGCGTCGCGATGGTGAGGCGTTCCGTCAGGGCGCGTGTGTCCATGGCGGAGGACATTATGGGACACGGCCTTCCCCAGACATCGGCCACCCGTCCGTAGGACGAATGACCGACCCCCGGGCGACACGGAACCAGGGACGGCGGGTGCTCCGCAGGCGCGGAATGCCCCTCCAGCGGCCGCGCCCGCCGAGGTCAACACTCGTAGACGCCAATCTTGCTGGAGCTGAACGCGGCCACGTCATGCTTCGCGCCATCCCGGGAGACGACCATCTCCGTCGGCGTGGAGAGGCTGTGACTCTTCACCGAGGCGTCGAAGCCGGGCTTCCCCGCCAGCTTCGAGTAGTTGAGGTGCCGCGGGTAGGCCGTGTCCCCGGAGATGGCGGTGATGCGCATCTGCGCGAGGTTGCCCTGCACCGTGCTGCCGCCGTATTCACCAGCGCCCTCGAAGCAGGTCAGGTTGTTGGCCTCGCTGTTGGACGCATACACCACGCCCCACTTCGGGTTGGTGGCCAGGTTGAAGAGGGTGGTGCCCACGCCCGAGTAGGAAGCCGCCTCATGATGGGTGTCCGCGTGCCTCGCGAGTTCGCTGCGCCACCCTCCGCCCCCCTGGAGCCACTCACCGAGCGCGAGTTCCAGATGCGCAAGCTGCTCGCACAGGGGTGGAACCCGTGACGGCTGGGCCCGGCCGTGGAATGAACGTTCCTTCCACGCCGCACCGCGCAACCTGACCTGCCGTGCCCCTGCTCCCGGACATGGACAGTTGTCCTCTGGCATGAGAGGCCTGAGGGCGGTTGAATCGGAGCGGCCGCACCACCACACCGTGTGGCAGGCGCGGCGTGGTTCCAGGTCCCAGGAGGAGCATCCGTGCCCGCAGCGACCATCCCCATCGTCGAGACCGAGCGCCTCGTCATGAAGGGGCACAGCCTCGAGGACTACGAGGAGTGCCTCGCGATGTGGAGTGACCCCTCGGTGGTGCGCTACATCAGCGGCAAGCCGTCCACACGCGAGGAGATGTGGTCCCGGCTCCTGCGTTACGTGGGCCACTGGGACCTGCTGGGCTACGGCTTCTGGGTGGTGCGTGAAAAGGCGACGGGCCGCCTCGTGGGCGAGGTGGGCCTGGGCGACTTCCACCGCGACATGCAGCCGCCCCTGGGCGCGGGGCCCGAAGCAGGCTGGGTGCTCGCCCCCGGGTTCCACGGCAAGGGTTACGCCACCGAGGCGGTCCGAGCGGCCCTGGCCTGGGCGGATGCCCGGCTCAGCCCTGAGCGCGTGGTGTGCATCATCGCGCCCGAGAACGCGGCGTCCATCCGCGTCGCCGGCAAGTGCGGTTTCCGGCAGACGGGACAGGGGAGCTACAAGGGAGAGCCCTCGCTCATGTTCGAGCGCCTGGCACCGGTGAAGATGGGGGCTCGGTAGTTCACCGGGGAGACATGACCATGGCCATCACGAAGCACCCAACGCTCAAGCGCGCCATCCAGCCGATGCCCGCGAGTGTCCGGGAAGCGCTGGTGAAGCGCGGGCTCATGGAGGCCTACAAAGCGCGGCCTCCGTACCAGCAGAACGACTATCTCGGGTGGATTGCGCGGGCCAGGCTTGAGGCGACGCGGCAGAAGCGACTCGACCAGATGCTGGATGAACTGGACGGCGGGACGAAGTACATGAACATGGCGTGGTCTGGCGGGCGGAAGTAGCACGGAGCAGCCGGATGACGCCTCACTGCCTGGGTTCCTCCATGTCCATTGACCTGGTCGAAGCTGGGTTCAGGGACAACCCAGCATCCTGCATCCAGTGGATTGACCAGACTGAGCTGAGCATGGCGCAGCGCCACCCCGCCCCCCATCTCAACACGCCGCACGTTCCCGGTAGAATGACGGTCATGAGAGCCCTTTCTACGATACCCGTCGTGGCAATCGCGATCTGCCTTTGGCCGGCTGTGGCGCAGGCCTGTGTTTGCGTCGCGGGCGGGGGTAACCTCCACCACGACCTCAAGGTGGCGCGTGAGCGCGCGAGCGCCATCTACCGGGCTCGCGTCATCCCGGCTCCCGTTGGCCCCTACCTGGGAACCGTGGATGTCGAGGTCCTGGAGGTCATCAAGGGCCCTGTCGTCACGGGCGAGAAGTTCATTCTTCCCCAGGGAGGCGGTGGCGATTGCAGGGTCCGGTTCCGGGGCGACGCGGTGTATCTCATCTACGCTGAACCCAAAGATGCCAGGTTGATATGGCACTGCTCCCGCACCCGGCCAATGCCCTCATTGGATGATGCGGAGTGGGGCTGGCTCACCACGGGGAAGCTCCCTGCCATTCCGGCCGCGGTCCAACGCGAAACCGTGTCCAGCGAGCCGTGCGCAGAAAACAAGAAGTGCACGTCGAAGTGGGAGCCACCAGAAGCGCTCGCCGCGGACCAGTGTCACTGGCGAGCTCCCGACCAGGCCCGCTGCACCTTCACCCGCCCCCGAGTCGCCCTCTCAGAGAACACACCGACGTCACCGCTGCTGGTCTGTCGGCTCGAAGCAGGGCGCGTCGACAGGTACACCTGCACCGTCCAGAAGGCCCCGAACCCAACGCAGGCGGAGTGAGCACCGACGCCCTCCGGACGGACGCGCCGAGCCTCGGGGCGCACCTCACGCCTTCGCGGGCGGTTTCGTCCCCGCGTCCTTCCCCTCATCCCGGCCATGCACGGCCGCGGGCGGACTGGTGGCTTCCACGGCGGAGAAGGTCTCCAGCACCTTGTACGTGTGACTGGAGCCACGCGGCACCAACCACGAGTCACCCGGGTTGAGCAGGATGACCTGTCCCTCGAGGTGCAGCTCGGCGCGGCCCTTCAGGACGAAGCCCACCGTTTCGTAGTCCCTCGTGGTGGCGGGCGCCGGCTCTCCAGGCGGTTCGTCCTCCCACAGCCGCATCGCCAGGCGGACGCCAGACGCCAGGTACTTCTGCCCCATCTCGCCCTTGGGAGAGTGCCGACTCTCCACCTTCTTCACGCTGGTGTCGCCCATGCCTTTGTCTCCGTGGGATGGCGGCGGATGTGCCGCGCCTCTGCCGAGAAGGTAAGGAAGGCATCCAGACGCCGACGGGCACCCGGCGCGGGCCGCCAGCCCGGCGCACTAGGGGCCAGACATGCGAAGGCCCCGCCTCCCTGTTGGGAGACCGGGCCTCGGGCACACTCCAGGGTGGCCTGCGGGTGCTTCAGACGGCGCGGACGTTCTGCGCCTGCAGGCCCTTGGGGCCCCGTGTGACCTCGAACTCCACCTGCTGCCCCTCCTGGAGGGTGCGGAAGCCATCCATGTTGATGGCGGAGTGGTGGCAGAACACGTCCTCACCGCTGTCCTGCGCGATGAAGCCGAACCCCTTGGCGTCGTTGAACCACTTCACGGTACCGATTGCCATGTGACCTTCTTCCTTCTGCTTCGAGGCCGCCGCCAAGGGCTGCCCGATCGACGTGTGCGGAGCGGACACCGCCCCGGCCCCCCAACGACAAACTTCCTGGCGCCTCCTGTCCACCGGGCGACCGCCTTCCGGGCAGGCAGCCGTCCGCCAGCCGACATTCCACGCGCCCTCGCTCCCCTCGCCAGGGCCGAAAGCCGTCTTCTTCCCTTCACGCTCCGGCCCCCTCCCCCGAGGCCGCCTTCACACTTCTTCACCGCGCGCGGGCGTGGCCTTCATACCCGCCCTCTACCTTCCCGCTCGTCACCACCAGCGCCAGCCCCCCAGGGGACGGCCACATTGGGAGCGTGGAACCATGTTCGGGTTTTTCTTCGGTACCGCCTGCCTCGCCGGGCTCATCTACACGGTCCGTGGCGGGCGCCACGGGCATCACCGCGGAGGCCGCTGGAGCTCGCGCGGACGCCTCCGCTGGCTCTTCGAGCGGCTGGACACGTCGCCCGGCCAGGAGAAGGTCCTCCTCAAGGCCGCCGACGAGGTCCTGGAGTCCTTCGCCAAGGCGCGTGACGAGGCAGGCCCCAGCCGCACCGCCCTGGGCACCGCGCTGCGCGGTGAGCACTTCGACGGCGCCGCGCTGCGTGAGCTCTTCGCCCGCCACGATGTCGCCATCGACAACGTGCGCCGCACGGTGCAGGGCTCGCTCGCCCAGGTCCATGAAGCGCTGGACCCGCGGCAGCGCCGCGAGCTCGCGGACCTCCTCGAGCACGGCTTCGGCTCCGCCTACGGCTGGCACGGAGGCCACGGCGGCCGGCACCGTCGCTGTGGCGGCCACGGCGGCGGCCATCGCCACGGGGACAGCCCCTGGGGACGCGGTGACGCGCGTGGAATGTGAGCCCTGAACCGACACACCCCTTTCGTCATCCTTGAAGGAGCGATTCCATGCGCCGCCGTCTGCTCATCGTCCTGCTCGCCCTGGGCACCGTCGGAGGCTATGCCTCCGGCTTCGCCAGCGTGGCCCGCCACCGCCATCACCTGCGCCACTGTCACCACGGCACCTGGGAGCACGGCTGGAGCCCCCACGGCAGGTGGGAGCCTTCCGGCCAGCGAGGGGTGACTCCCCCTCCGGCGACCCCCGTGTCCATCCACACAGCCTCCCCCTGAAGTAGAAGGCGGTTCATGTCCACGCGCGTCCTGCTCATCGACGACGACACCCGGATGTACGAGCTGCTCGAGCAGTACCTCGGGCAGAACGGCCTCAACGTCACCCACGCGGCGGATGGCGGACGGGGGCTGGCGGCGCTGGAGGCCAGCGCCTTCGACGCGGTGCTGCTCGACGTGATGATGCCCGGCATGGACGGCCTGGAGGTCTGCAAGCGCATCCGCGCCAAGAGCCGCATCCCCGTCATCATGCTCACCGCGAAGGGCGACGAGACGGACCGCGTGGTGGGCCTGGAGCTGGGCGCGGACGACTACCTCCCCAAGCCCTTCAGTCCCCGCGAGCTGCTGGCGCGGCTGCGGGCCGTGCTCCGCCGCGCACAGCCCTCGGCGGTGGCGGACCGGCTGGAGTCGGGCGGCGTGTCCATCGACGTGGCCGGGCGCGAGGTGCGCGTGGAGGAGCGCGCCGTGGAGCTGACGGGCCTGGAGTTCGACTTGCTCGTCGCGCTGGTGCGCAGGGCCGGACGCGTCATTCCGCGCGACGCCCTGCTGGGCGAGGCGGGCCGCAGTGACACGGTGGTGGGCGAGCGCACCGTGGACGTGCACATCTCCCACCTGCGGCAGAAGCTCGGTGACGTGGGCACCCGCCTCATCAAGACGGTGCGCGGCGTGGGCTACGTATTCGCCAAGGAGGGCCCGTGAAACGCGGCGGGCCCTGGGGCCACAAGCGCGGCTGGGGCGCGTGGGGAGACGCGCATGATTGTGGCCCCTGGGGGCACCGGCATCCGCCGCACCACTCCTGGCGCATGGGCCGGCTGGGAAGCTTCGTGCGCGCCCGGCTGCACCGGCGCCTGTTCATGTGGTTCGGCCTGTCCATCCTCGCCACCGGCGCCGTGGTGGCCACGGTGATGAGCCTGGTGGGCGGCGGCACCTGGAAGCAGGAAAGCGAGCGCGTGCGCACCTTCGTGGGCCACCGCTTCGAGGAGGTCTGGGACGAGCCCGCCCGGCGGGACGCGCTGGTGGCGTCCATCGAGAAGGACTTGCAGGTGGGCGTGGAGCTGCGAGACGCGTCCGGCGCGGTGCTGGCGCGGACCGAGGAGCCGTGCCGGCGGCCCGAGTTCAACCTGCCCGTGATTCGCGATGGCATCACCCTGGGCTCGGTGCGCGCGTGCTACGCCAGCTTCCGTCCGAAGAGCCCGCTGCGGATGGTGCTGCCACTGGCGCTGTCGTGCATGGTGCTGTGGCTGGCCGCGGGGAAGCTCGCGCGGCGGCTCGCGCGGCCCATGGATGAGCTGGTGCGGGCCACGCGAGAGCTGGGCTCGGGCCGGCTGGACTCGCGCGCGGACATCGCGCCGCACGTCACGGGGGAGTTCGCCGTGCTGGCGGATGCCTTCAATGACATGGCCGGGCGCATCGAGAAGCAGGTGGCGGACCAGCGCGAGCTGCTCGCCGCCGTGTCACATGAGCTGCGCACCCCGCTGGCCCGGATGCGCGTGCTGACGGAGCTGCTCCGCGACGGAGGCGGCAACCCGAAGACGCTGGACCAGGTGGACCGCGAGGTGGTGGAGCTGGATGCGCTGGTGGGTGAGCTGCTGGCCAGCTCCCGGCTGGACTTTGGCCAGCTCACCCCACGGGTCCTCGATGGCCAGGCGCTGGCCACGCAGGCCCTGGAGCGCGCGGGGCTGTCGAGCTCCGCGCTGGACGTGGAGGTGGAGCACGCGGGGCTGGTGGGAGACGCGACGCTGCTGGGCCGCGCCCTGGCCAACCTCCTGGAGAATGCGCGCAAGCACGGCACCGGCGCACAGGCCCTGCGCATCCAGGAGCGAGGCGAGCACCTGGCCTTCTGCGTGGATGACCGGGGCCCCGGGCTTCAGCCCGGTGAGGACGCGCGCATCTTCCGGCCCTTCTACCGGAAGGAGCATGGCACCGAGGCGCGTGAGGCGGGCTCCCTGGGCCTGGGGCTGGCGCTGGTCCAGCGCATCGCGCACGCCCATGGTGGAGAAGTCTTCGCGGAGAACCGCCCCGGCGGCGGCGCACGGGTGGGCTTCACCGTGCGAAAGAACGGCCCTCCGGATTCAGAGAGCCGCCCCGCCGCGTAGCGCCTTTCAGTCACTTCCGAGCGGACGCGTCTTCCGCGGAGAAGGAGAACGCGGCCTCGGCCGGCGCGTCGTCCTTCACCGTGACTTCGGCCGTCTTCGTGCCCAGCGTCTCGTGCCAGGCCTCCACCGTGTACGTGCCCGCAGGCAGGCCTTCGAGGGAGAACGCACCGTCCGCGCCCGTCGTCACGAAGTACGGATTCTCATTGCTGACGACGAAGGCGGACATCCACGGGTGCACGTCACACTTGAGCTTCAGCACGTCCGCGTCCGCGGGCAGCGGCCGCTCCACCGGGGCGCCAGACGGGGGCTGCGCGACGTTGAACGCGGGTTTGGTGCCCACGATGCCGCGCACGTTGTGCAGCGTGCCGTCGCTGTTCTTGAACGCCACCTGCTGCCCCGCCATCGCGCCCTGCACGCGCGGGACGTAGGTGCACTTCGACTGGTCCACCACCACCGGAGTGGCCGGCGCGGGAGGCGCGCCTGGCACCTGGCCCTTCACGCGCACCAGCACGTTCTGGAGGTTGCCGTCCTTCACCAGGACCGACGCATCCTTCGTCGCCATGCCCTCACACGCCGGGTCATTGCTCGCGGGGATGTCGGCGGCCTCGGGCGGCGTGCCGGTGAACTTCACCGTGCCCTTCACCACGCCCTTGCCCGCTGGCGCCACGGGCGCGGCGGCGGCACCTTCCGGCGCCTGGATGGGCGAGGCGGCGTGCGGCTCCTTCTTCGCGGCGGGCGCGGCGACGGGCGGCGCGGAGGCCGGCTCCTCCTTCTTGCAGGCAGAAAGGGACAGCAGCCCCGCGGTCCCCAGCAGCGTCAGGCCGAGCGTGCGCAGCGTCATCGTGCAATCTCCTCGGGAAGTCAGGTGATGCGTCTGCCCACCTCGTAGCGAAAGGGGCAGCGCATGTCCAACCCACCGGGACACCGCGAACCGCCGCGGTCTACTCCCGGCGGCTCACGCTGAAGGCCGCCAGCCCGACGAACACCGCGGCGAACGCCACCAGCACCGGCACCTCCAGCCCCGCCGAGGACGACGACGCGCCCAGCGCCACCGACGCCTCCGCGCCGTACAGCGCCCGCCGCACGCCCTCCACGGAGTAGCGCATCGGGTTGAGCCGCATCACCCAGGCCAGCCAGGTGTCCGCGCCCTTGAGCGGGAACACGGCGCCGGACAGCACCCACATGGGCAGCAGGGCGATGCTCATCACCGCGTGGTAGCCCGCACTGGAGCGCACCCACCACGCCAGCGACATGCCCATGCCCGTCAGCGCCAGCGCCGTCAGCACCATGACGGCCAGCAGCAATGGCACGTTCAGCGTGGCCGCGCTCACCCCCGCCAGCGGCGCCAGCAGCAGGAACAACGACGCCTGCAGCAGCGCGATGGCGGACGAGCCCAGCGCCTTGCCCAGCACCACAGCTAGCCGTGAGCCCGGCCCGGCGAGCACCGCCTGGAGGAAGCCCTCCTTGCGGTCCTCGATGACGGTAATCGTCGCGAAGATGGCGCTGAACAGCAGCACCATGGTGACGACGCCCGGGAAGAAGAACTGCTGGTAGCCCAGGCCCTGCGCGCCCTCCACGCGGAAGGAGCCCGCGAAGCCGGAGCCGATGACGAACCAGAAGAGGACAGGCTGCGCGAGCGCCCCCACCACCCGGGAGGGCTGGCGGAAGAAGCGGACGATGTCGCGCATCATCAAGACGCGCACCGTCGCCCATTGAAGCGCGAGCGCTCCGGGCGGAGACGACACGGCCGGAGCCCCGGCGTTCATCGGTTCGGGGGCGGCGGACAGCTCGGCGCTCATCGACGTCTCCTCGGCGCGGGTTCAGCGGTGGGCACGTCCGCGCCCAGCGCGCGCCCCGTCAATTGGAGGAACACGTCCGCCAGCGTGGGCCGGCGCAGCGCCACGGAGGTCAGCCGCCCGGCGGGGAAGGCCTCCACCAACCGGGGCACCAGCGCGTGGCCCTGCGGCGCCTCCACCTGCACCCGCCCCTCCACCACCTTCGCGTCCAGCTTCAGGCGCTCGCGCAGCTCGGCCGCCAGCGCCTCCGGCTCGGGCGCCTCCACGGAGAGGAGGTCTCCGCCCATGCGCGCGGCCAGCGCCCGCGGCGTGTCACACGCCACCAGCTTGCCCGCATCCAGCACCGCCAGCCGGTCGCAGACCTCGGCCTCGTCCGCGCGGTGCGTGGTGAGCAGCACCGTGAGGCCCTCGCTGTCGCGCAGGCGCTTCAGGTGCGCCCAGAAGGCGCGGAAGGCCGCCTCGTCCAGGCCCTGGGTGGGCTCGTCCATGAGCAGCACGCGCGGCTGGTGCACCAGGGCGCGCGCCAGCTCCAGGCGCCGGCGCATGCCACCAGACCACGTGGACACCCGCTCGTCGCCGCGGTCGGCCAGGCCGATGAGCGACAGCATCGCCTCCACCCGCTCGCCGGCCCGCGCTCCGCCCAGGCCATACAGCCGGGCGCCGAGCAGCAGGTTCTCCCGCGCGGTCAGCAGGTCATCCAGGCTGCCGCGCTGGAAGATGATGCCCATCTGCCGGCGCAGCGACGGGTCACTCAGCGACAGCTCGCGGCCCTCGAAGCGGACGCGCCCCGCGTCGGGCGACAGCAGCCCGGCCAGCACCTGGAACGTGGTGGACTTGCCCGCGCCGTTGGGGCCCAGCAGGCCCAGGATCTCCCCCGGGCGCACCGACAGGGTCAGGCCATCCACCGCCGTGCGCCCCTTGAAGCGGCGCGTGAGCCCCTCCAGTTGGAGCAGCGGTTGAGCGGCGGCATTGGAAACCAGGACTTCGGGCATGGGCGGGCGTCCCCCCTTCGCCCCGGACGCTATCCGCGAGGAACTCGGTCCAGCGCCAGCGCGGCGAACAGGCCGGTGAGGTAGATGAGTGAGAAGAAGAACGTCTGGCGGGCCCAGGTGTTTCCCAGCCGCCGGAAGAAGCCCCACGCTCCCAGCCCGAGGAAGCTCAGGCCCAGGAGCACCGCCGCGGCCAGATACCACGCGCCGGCGATGTGGAGCTGGAAGGGCAGGAGCGTCATCGGAATCAACGCCACCAGGTAGAGCACCACCTGCGCGCGGCTGGACTCGTCCCCCCGCTCCAGCGGCACCGACTTGAGGCCCGCCGCCCGGTACTCCTCCTTGCGGAAGAGCGCGATGGCGATGAAGTGCGGCATCTGCCACAGGAACATGATGGCGAAGAGCGAGAAGCCCCCCGCGTCCAATTGGTGGGTCACCGCCGTCCAGCCCATGAGCGGAGGCAGCGCGCCGGGCACCGCGCCCACCAGCATGGCCGCGGACGTGCGCGCCTTCAGCGGCGTGTAGGCCAGCACGTAGCTGAGCAGCGCCACCAGGCCCAGCGCGGCGGTGAGCACGTTGGCGCCCAGGGCCAGCGCCGGAAGCGACACGGCCGCCAGGGAGATGCCGAACCACAGCGCCACCGCCGGCTCCATGCGCCCGGAGGGCAGCGGCCGGTTGCGGGTGCGGTCCATGAACTGGTCGCTGTGCCGCTCCCAGTAGCAGTTGAGGGCATTGGCCGCGCCCACGGTTCCCGCCGTGGCCAGCAGCGTCACCAGCGCGTTGACGGCGCCCAGGTGGCCGGGCGCCAGCCACATGCCGCCCGCCGCGGTGACGAGCACCAGGGAGGAGAGGCGCGGCTTGGTGAGGGAGATCAGGTCGGACGCGACTGTCGGCAAGGACTCGGCACGCGCGTTCACACAGACTCCAAGAGGTAGGCACGACAGACACGCTGCCGGCGCGGTAACGGCCTTCCCCATACAGGCACCACCCGGGGGTGGGCAAGGACACGGCGCCCCTGGGAGGCTCCGGCGGACGGACGCCCGGCTGGCCCCCGTGAGTCATCAGGGCGACACCGGACCTGCGCCACCCACCCAGGTGCGGCGGGGAAGACAAGCGCCTCGGGCATAGCGTCAGGGTGGAGGGGGCGGCAACCACGACAACGGGGCCGACCGCGCGTTCAACTGCCCGCGCGCATCAGCCCCGCTTGTCCGGCGCCTGGAAGGCAGCCGCGCTGCTTCAGCCGCCCGCCAGCGAACGGGCCGCGGACGCGTGCTCGCCGCTCGGGTCGCGCTTCAGGTACTCCTGGGCCAGCATCTTCGCCTTGGCGCCCTGCTTCGAGTCCTTCGCCAGCAGTGTGGCGTAGTAGAAGTAGGCCGGTGAGTACGCCTCGTCCGCGTTGAGGGCGCGCTGGTACGTCTCGTCCGCCTTCGCCGCGTCACCCTTGCTCTGGAACACGCGCCCCAGCTCGGTGAGCGCCATGGCCGCGCGGTCCGACTGCCCCAGGAACTCCTGGCTCGCCTTCTCCAGCTGCTCCTGCGCTAGGTCCCACTTGGACCGCTCGCGGTAGATGGCGCCCATGGCCAGGCGGGCCTCCGGGTTCTTGGCCTTCGGGTCCTTCACCGCGCGCTGGTACTGGGCCAGGGCGTCATCCAGCTTGCCCTGACGGCGGTACGCGTTGCCCAGCATCACCACCAGCTTCGGGCTGTCGCCCATCGTCTTGAGGGCCGTCTGGAGCGACTCGGCGGCTTCCTTCTCGCCGCCCTGCTTGCCCATGAGCGCCTTGGCCAGCTCGACGTAGAACTGGGCGCGCGAGGCGTCCATGCGGATGGCCTTGCGAATCTCCTCGACGGCCGCGTCGTAGTTGCCCTCCGCCAGCAGGCGGCGGCCCTTGATGAGGTGCAGCTCCGGGTTCTGCTTGTCGAGCGAGAAGCCGGTCTCCTCGCTCTTGATCATCTCCGAGCGGGCCTTGTCCTTGTCCTGAGGGACGGCGGTGGCCTCGGCCAGCTTCTGCTGCATGTCCGGCTTCAGGTCCGCCATGGCCGCCGACACGCGGCTGATGAGCAGCGAGCGCGCCAGGTGCGCCGCGGCCAACTGCCGCGGAGACGGCGGCGGGTCGGACTCCAGCAGCTTCTTGAGCATGGTGTGGGCCAGCCCGAAGTTGGGCGAGTCCTGCTCCAGCATCAGCAGGGAGCGGCCCAGCAGCGACTCCGGGTGGTCCTTCTCGTACCGGAGGGCGGAGTCGTAGTTCCGCCAGGCGGCGGCGTCCTGGCCCAGGCGCCGGTACACCGCGCCCAGGCTCGCGTAGGTGCGCGGGTCATCCGGAGACAGGCCCTGCGCGCGGTCCAGGCTGTCGCGGCTCCGGTCCAGGTCGCCCGCGTTCATCTGGATGAGGCCCAGCGTGAGGTACAACAGCGAGCTGGAGCGGCCCTGCGCGTCCAGTCCCTTCACCTTCTCCTCCAGCTGCCCCAGCGCGTCCTTGCCCTTGCCGCTGTAGGTCTGGATGAGCGCCTCGGACGCGATGAGGTGCGAGCTGAGGTCGCCGCTCTCCTTGCCCGCAGCCAGGTGCTCCTCGGCCTGGCGGCGCGCATCGTCACCGCCGCCGTGCTCACCCCAGCGGATGGCCCAGGCGTAGGCGAGGTAGCCGTGCGCCACGGCGGAATCGGCGTCCACCTCCAGCGCCAGGTCCGCCGCCTCGACGGCCTTCTTGTAGCTGTCGAAGGAGTCGTGCTTGAGCAGCTCGCTGGCCGCATCCAGGCTCTTCTTCAGCTCGCGGGACTTCGCGCGGGCGTTGGCCGAGTACCAGCCATAGCCGATGGCGAACAGCGGGATGGCCACCAGCAGGCCCAGCGTCACCATCTTGCTGCCGCCACTGCCGCCTGACGAGGCGCGGCGGCGGGACACCGGCTCGTCGTCCTCGTCCTCATCCACCTCTTCCACGACGACCTGGGGCCGGCGCGGCGGGGGCGCGACGCGCGGCGCGGGAGCCTCCGCGCGCGCGGAGGGCGCGGGCTTCGCGGCCTGGGTGGCCACGGGCTTCGCCGCGGGCGACTGCGTGCCCGCCGCGGACGCGACGCTGGAGAGCGCGGCGGCGGACTGCTGGGTGGCGGACGGGCCCGGCGGCGCGGGCGCGACCGGTGCGGCGACCGGAGCCGGCGCGGCGGGCCGCGGCGGCTCAATCTTGTGCTGCTGGAGCAGCGTGACCGTGTCCGGGTCGCCCGGATCCACGGCGTAGGCCTTGAGGAGGTTCGCCTTGCCGGGCTCTGCTTCACCCGTCTTCAGCTGCAGGGCGCCGGCCATGCGCAGCGCGGCCTTGTCGTCGGGCTGCACCTGAAGGGCGCCGAGCGCCTCTTCCAGCGCCTTCTTGTCCTTGCCCTGGTCCGCATAGACGCGGGCGAGCAGGAGGCGGGGGTCCGCCGCATTCGGGTGGGCCTTCACCCCCTTCTTGCAGACGACCATCGCCTCCATGAAGCGGCCCATGCTCAGGTACGCTTCAGCGAGGGGCTTGTAGGCCGCCGACGAGGGGTCGGAGGCAAAAGCGTGTTCAAGCTTCGCCAGCTCGGCTGGGCTCAACGTCTTCGCAGGGGAGATAGACATTAACGGGGGGCAGCTTAACGGGCGGGAAGGATACGCCTGACAAGGGGGGTTTTTATGGCACCCGGTACGCAGCACGTCAATCGCCGGAATCCATGTTGGCAGCTTGCGCTTGACACCGTGAAGGGCCTCCGGTACTAGCCCATCCCACTTCGGCGGCCCCAAACCGCGGAGGCGCAGCAAGCAGTCCCGTCATGGGGGTGTAGCTCAGTTGGGAGAGCGTCGCGTTCGCAATGCGAAGGTCGTCGGTTCGATCCCGTCCACCTCCACCATGCAACAAACGAAGGGCCTCACGGGAAACCGTGAGGCCCTTTGCATTTGGGGCCTCCCGGCGAACTGCCGAATTGCAAAGCATCCGGGCTTTGTTATCCGGTGCCGATGACCGACCAGCCCGCCTCTCTGTCGTTCTTCGCCCGCTTCTGGCTCGCCTGGCTGTGCTTCTGGCGCTGCCTCGTGTCCCGCGAGTTCGCCCAGGCCGTGCTGCCCACGAGCAAGGCCTACGACGCCGGCCAGCTCGCCCAGCTTCCCTCGGGCGGCCCCGCCCCCACCCCGCTTCCCAAGCAGGAAGAGGTCCGGCC
>NZ_JABXEO010000093.1:0-31977 GCF_013372585.1 Myxococcus sp. AM010 | reverse complement strand
CCCCACCCCGCCCCTTCGACTGGGCCACCTCACGCAGCCCCAGCGCCAGGCGGCGCGCCTCGGGCACGCGCCCGTACCCGCACCCCAGGACTTCCTTCAGCGCGCCCTCTTGCCGGTCCATCGCCGCCGCCAACCGACAATCCAGCCAGGCCAGGTCACCGCGTGCCAGGTCCGAGGCCGCGCCACGCTCCGCGTCCGCCAGCGCGAGCCGCAGCGACTCCAGGATGGGACGGCCAGAGGCGGGCAGCCCCTGCTGCGCCAGCGCCAGCAGCGCGTGGCCTTCCGACGACCGCGCCAGCGTCTCCACCGGCGCCTTCGCGCCCTCCGGCGTTGACGCCCCCGCCGCCGCCGGAGGCGCCAGGCCTCGGGCCACGCGCCTGGCTCGCGCCGACAGGGCCTCCAGCACGTCCACCGCGGTGCACGGTCCACTGCAACCCGCCGCCAGCTTCGCCAGTGAGCGCGCCGCCTCCGCCGCCACACGCGGAACCGCGTCCTCCAAGAGCCGCCCGAGGACCACTGCGTCCTCGGGACCGCCCACGTCACCGAAGCCCTTCGCGCACAGCGCCCGCGCGTCCGCGTCCGCGTCGCCCAGGCAGCGGCGAAGCGCGGGCAAGGCCTCGGTCCGCTTCACGGTGGCCAGGAAATAAGCCCCCGCCTGACGCGCCTCCACCGGCCGCTCGTCCGCGAGCAGCGCCTCCGCTGGCGCCAGGGACACCTGGGCAACCACCGCCGCGCCACGGGTGCGCGCGATGACGCCCAGCGCCTGCGTGGCCTGGGCCGCCTCCGCGACATCCGCCTCCCGCATCCGCTCGGACAGCCACGTCACGGCGCCGGGCGTCCCCAGCCGGCCCACGGCCTCCACCACCGCCCGCCGCACGTCCGCGTCACGCTCCGTCCGCCCGGCCTCCAGCAGCGCCTTCTCCAGCGACGCGAGCTCGGCGTCCACCAGGGGCTCCCAGGACAGGGCCAGCACGCCGGAGGCGAAGGCGGCCTCTCCACGCACCGTCGCTTCCGCGTCCTTCAGCCCCGCGACGACAACCTCCAGGGTGGCCGCGTCCTGGATTCGCGCCAGCGCCCGCAGGGCCCGGGCACGCACCCGAGCGTCCGGTGCGCTGGCGGCGAGCGAAGTCAGGGCCCCATTTCCCAGCGAGCGCGCGTCTTCCCATTCCTGGATGCGCTCGAGCGTCCGCGCGTCCACGGGAGGCGGCATCACCGGCGGCACGGAGCGGACACATCCGGACAGCAGCGAGAGAGCGACGACACAGGTCGGCAGGGCACGGACGGAGTGCGAGCGGCGCATGGCGCGGGCCTAGGTCAATTCCCCGCGAAAATCCAGGGGTTAGGCCGCGAGGGGTTTGACACGCACGGCCGGCGCTCCGAAGATGGAGAGCGGATTCTCTCAGCGGGAGCGTTGGTCCTGAACTGCCCTGGCTGCGGCTCGCAGGTAGCCGCCAACACGTCCATCTGTTCCGTCTGCGATTACATCATCGATGGCTCGTTCCTCGCGGGGGAGCCGCCGGCCGAAGCGCCAGAAGAGTCCACCGACGCGGCGGAGGACCCACGCCGAGCCGCCAGGCCGCCTCCCCCACGGCGCCCACGTCCGGCCGCTGGCAAGTCCGGAAGCCGGCCCGCTGCAGCGCCGCAGCCCGGTTCGGACTCCACCAACATCCGGAGCATGGAGGACGTCGCTCGCAGTGCGCCGAAGCAGCGCGCGGCGCGTGCAGCGGCGCCTCGGCCCTCGCCTCGCAAGGCTCCCGAGCCCGCTGCCTCGGTGGACCCATGGGACCGCGCGGACCTGGACGTGCGTGGCGGCGCCGTCACCGACCCGGATGAGCTCATCCGCGACGCGAAGGAGCTGTTCGCCCAGCTCCAGGGTGGCGACAAGGTCGCTTTCTGGGGCGCGGTGGTGGTGCTGATGTCGTGCTTCCTTCCGTGGAAGGAGACGGCGGTGGATGGAGACGTGCTCGGCCTGATGAGCCTGGGCTGTGGCGCCTTCGTCATGTCCATCCTCCTGCTCACGGCCGTCACGGTGCGCGTCAAGGGCTCGCTCCCCAACGTGAACCCGGTGGTGCCGTGGATGGGCCAGCTCGTCGTCAGCATCGTGTGCCTCATCTGGTGCATCGTGTTCATCAAGGTGTCGTCCGACACGACGATGGTGCCCACGCCCATCGGCAACTCGGAGATGATGAACTCGTCGCCCAGCTTCGGCGTCTACGTGGCCATCCTGGGCGCGGTCGCCACGCTGGGCGGCACGCTGCTGGGGCTCAAGGGTCAGTCCTCGCGCTGAGCCTCCGCGCGCCTCGAATGAAAAAGCGCTGCCGCCCTCCGCGGCAGCGGGCTAGCGTCACCGGCCACCATGTCCGACGCCTCTCCCCTCTCCCGTCTCACCGCCGCGCTCGACGCGGCCGTCTTCGGACAGCAGCGCGTGCTGGAGGACCTGGTGACGGCCTTCCTCGCGCGCGGCCACGTGCTGCTGGAGGGCGTGCCAGGCGTGGCCAAGACGCTCACCGCGCGCAGCATGGCCGGCGCGCTGGGGCTGCTCTTCACGCGCATCCAGTTCACCCCGGACCTGATGCCGGCGGACATCCTGGGCACCAACGTCTTCCAGCCCCAGGACCACGCCTTCCGCCTCGTGAAGGGCCCCATCTTCACGGAGGTCGTCGTCGCGGACGAAATCAACCGCACCCCGCCCAAGACCCAGGCCGCGCTCCTGGAGGCCATGGAGGAGCGGCAGGTCACCATCGACGGCGTGTCCCACGCGCTGCCGCCCCACTTCTTCGTGGTCGCCACGCAGAACCCCCTGGAGCTGGAGGGCACCTACCCGCTGCCGGAGGCCCAGCTGGACCGCTTCCTCATGCGCGTGCGCGTGGGCTACCCGGAGGCCTCGGCGGAGACGACCATGCTCCGCGCCTTCCACCAGCGAGAAGGCAAGCCGGCCACCACCGGCCAGGTGCTGGACGCGCCCACGCTGCTGGAGCTGCAGGCGCGCGCCGCCCGCGTGTCGTGTGACGACTCCATCCTCCAATACGTGGTGGCCCTCGTCCGGGAGACGCGCGCCAACCCGCGCGTGCGCCTGGGGGCCAGCCCCCGGTCGGCCCAGGCGCTGCTCGCGGCCTCCAAGGCCCGCGCCGCGCTGATGGGCACGGACTTCGTCACCCCCGACGACGTCAAGGCCGTCACCTTCAGCGTCCTCAACCACCGACTGCTCCTCAAGGCCGAAGCCGAGGTGGAAGGCATCACCGCGGACGACGTGCTGAAGCAGACGCTCGAGCGGGTCCGAGTGCCCCGGTGAGCGCCGGGCGCCCCGTCCCCACCGGCCTCGCCGTGGCCCTGCTGGCGGCGGGACTCCTCCCGGCGGCGCTCGCGGTGGCCAGCCCCGCGTTCGGCTGGCTCGCGCTGGCGACGGACGTGGCCGTGCTGGCCCTCTGCGTCGTGGACTTCCTCCGGGCCCCGCGCGCCCAGGACGTCCGCGTCTGGCGGCGCGTGGAGCCCGTCCTCTCCTCCGGCACGCGCAACGCCGTGCACGTGGTGCTGGAGCGCCAGGACACCGGCACCGCGCCGCTGCACGTGGAGGTCCGCGACGAGCCTCCCGAGGACATGGCCAGCAGCGGGCACCGGCAGCGCCTCACCCTGCCCGCGGCCCAGGCCAGGCCCCAGGAGCTCACCTACTTCGTCACGCCGCCTTCGCGGGGCGACGCCCGCTTCGGAGACGTGCACCTGCGGCTGCGGGGCCCCTTGGGCCTGTGCGCGCGACAGGTCCGCGTCCCCGCGGCGCTGGACGTCAAGGTGTACCCGGACCTCACCGCGCTCACCCGTGAAGCGCTGGCGCTGGCCCACGCCTCGGATGCCCCCTCCGCGCGCACGCAGCGGCGGCGCACCTCGGAGGGGCGGGAGTTCGAGTCGCTGCGCGAGTACCGCCCTGGCGACGACTACCGCCACATCGACTGGAAGGCGTCCGCGCGCCACGCCCACACCCTGGTCCGCACGTGGCAGCCGGAGCAGCACCAGCCGGTGCTCCTGCTGCTGGACTGCGGGCGGCACATGGCGGGCCGCATCCAGGAGCGGCGCAAGCTGGACCATGCGGTGGACGCGGCGCTGCGGCTGGCGCGTGTCGGCCTGGAGGCCGGTGACGTGGTCGGCGTGCTGGCGTTCGCCAGCGGCGTGCGGGCCTACCTGCCGCCGCGCAAGGGCCGCGAGCACCTGCGGCTCATCACCGAAGCGCTCTACCGCACCGAGGCCGCGCTCGAGGAGAGCGACTACGGCCGCGCCTTCGACTTCGCCTTCGCCCGCCAGACGCGGCGCGCCCTGGTGGTGCTGTTCACGGACCTGGTGGACCCGGACGCCTCCGCCAGCCTCCTCACGCGCACGCTGGCGCTGCGTCCCCGGCACCTGCCCGTCGTCGCCTCGCTGCTGGACGAGGACGTCCAGGCGGCGGCCCACGGCGTGCCCGCGCGGACGCAGGACGCCTACGCGCGCCAGGCCGCGGCGCGCCTGGAGACGGAGTACCGGCGCACGGCCACCACCCTGCGGGACGCGGGCGCGCTGGTGCTCCGAGCCCCCGCGCGCGGCTTCGGCGCGGCCACGCTCAACGCCTATCTGGACGTGAAGGCGCGCGGACTGCTCTAGGCCTCTGCGTCAAGTCCAGCGAAAGTTTTGTACGCAGTGTGCAGTCAACGTGTATCGACGCCGCTCGCGAAGAAGCATGCCAATCGCGCGGAGGCCGAATTTTCGGCCTCGGACACGACCCCCTTTACAGATAGGCGCGCGTCAACAAAATGGCCGGTCCGCGCTCGCCGTGACGGCGGGCGACCTCGAAAACACCACGGATGGAGACGGTCTTGGCGGAGGTCGCGAGGGGATTCAGGGTGGAGGTTGAGGCGAACGCGGCGGCGGCGGTGGCGGCACGGATGGAGTCCGGGTCGGCGGCGGCGGCCCCCACGGCGTTGACGCCCTTCCATGAGCGGCTGCTGGCAGAGGAGCTGCTGGCCCGCAGCGGTGACACGCAGCAACGGCTGGCGGGAGCGCTGTCGGAAGCGAAGGTGGACCTCAACCCGCACCAGGTGGAAGGCGCCATGTTCGCGCTCGACTCGCTGTCGCGCGGCGGCTGCATGCTGGGTGACGAGGTCGGCCTGGGGAAGACGATTGAAGCGGGGCTCGTCATCGCCCAGCTGATGGCCGAGGGGAAGTCGCGCATCCTCATCATGGCGCCCGCCACGCTGCGCGCGCAGTGGAACAGCGAGCTGCGGGAGAAGTTCGACCTGGACAGCGTCCTGGTGGACGGCCGCACCGTGCGCGCCACCGGGAACTGCTTCGACCAGCCCTTCCCCGTCATCTGCTCGCACCCCTTCGCGGCGAACAAGGCGCACCTGACGTCGGAGATTCCCTGGGACCTCATCGTCATCGACGAGGCCCACCGCCTGCGCAACGCGCACCGGCCCAACAACAAGATGGGGCAGGCCCTGAGGGCGTCCCTGGCCGGCAAGCCCAAGCTGCTGCTCACCGCCACGCCGCTCCAGAATGACCTGATGGAGCTGTTCGGGCTGATGTCCCTGCTGGACGAACAGATCCTGGGGCCCGAGCACGCCTTCCGCAGCCGCTACCGGACGGACGAGGCCGGCGGCATGCCCGAAGCCGCCGCCGTCGAGCTGAAGGAGCGGCTGGCCCCCGTGGTGCAGCGCACCCTGCGCCGGCAGGTGCGCGAATACGTCCGCTACACCAACCGCCGCTCCATCGTGGAGGACTTCACCCCCTCCCCCGAGGAGCACGACCTCTACGAGAAGGTCAGCGAGTACCTCCAGCGCTCCGAGGCCGCGGCGATTGAGCCCGGCAAGAAGACGCTGCTGACGCTCTGCTACCGCAAGCTGCTGGCGTCCTCCACCTACGCCATCGCCCCCACCCTGCGCCGCCTGTCGGACAACCTGGAGAAGCGCCTCCAGGCGGCGAAGCTGGGCCAGCAGGCCCTGGCGATGTTCGAGCCCGAGGAGGCCAAGCAGTTCGTCGAGGAGGGCGAGGAGTGGTCGGACGACCCGGCCAAGGCCCCCAACGTCCGCGCGCTGGAGCAGGAGGTCTGGGAGCTGCGCCAGTACGCGGACCTGGCGGACTCCATCAAGGTCAACGCCAAGGGAGAGGCGCTCAAGCGCGGCCTGGACCGGACCTTCGCCGTGATGAAGTCGCACGGCTGGCCGGAGAAGGCGCTCATCTTCACCGAGTCCAAGCGCACGCAGCAGTACCTCTTCAACCTCCTGTCGGAGAGCGGCTACCAGGGGAAGATTTCCCTGCTGTCGGGGGATGCGGGCACGCCCGAGGACCGGCGCGCGCTGGTGGAGGAGTTCCGCAACCGCACGCAGATCCTCATCTGCACCGAGGCGGGCGCAGAGGGCCTCAACCTCCAGTTCTGCAACCTGGTGGTGAACTATGACTTGCCCTGGAACCCGCAGCGCGTGGAGCAGCGCATCGGCCGCTGCCACCGGTACGGCCAGCAGCGGGACGTGCTGGTCATCAACTTCCTCAACAGGATGAACGCGGCGGACGCCCGCCTCTTCGAGCTGCTGGAGAAGAAGCTGAACCTCTTCGACGGCGTGTTCGGCGCGTCCGACGAAATCCTGGGCGCGCTGGAGAGCGGCGTCGACTTCGAGCGACGCATCCTGGACATCTACCAGTCCTGCCGGAAGCCCGAGGACATCAACATCGCCTTCGACAAGCTCCGCGGGGAGCTGGAGGGCCGCATCAGCCAGCGCATGACGGAGATGCGCTCGGTGGTGCTGGAGCGCTTCGACGGCGACGTGCGGCGCCGGCTGCGCGGACAGAACGAGCAGACGAAGGAGGCCCTGGCCAAGCGCCAGCAGGAGGCCCGCGCCCTCACCGCCTCCGTGCTGGGCAGCCGCAACTCAGGGCGGCTGGAGGTGGCCAAGGCCGCCTACGCCGTCAAGGAGCGCACCCAGGACGCGGTGAGCTACCTGCAACTGGACGCGGCGGGACTGCCGTCCCGGCTGGCGCGGCTCGCGGGCAGCGAGGGCTGGTGGTTCGCGTACAAGTTCGAGACGACCGGCCTCAAGCCCGAGGAAAAGCTGGCCCACCTGGTGCTCGTGCGCGACAGGGACGGTTTCCGCGCCCTGCCCATGGCGGACGGCGCGCACTTCGTGAAGCTGGCGGCGAAGCCGGAGCGCCGGCGCCAGCCCGCGCCGGTGTCCGTGCAGCTGATGCAGGAGCAGGCGCTGGTGGCGGCGAAGGACGAAATCGTCCGGGCCGCGGAGCGGCGCAACGCCCTGGAGCTGGACAAGGCCAAGGAGCGCGCGGACCGCTACGTCGAGGACTGCCTCATGGAGTCGCGCGAGGCCGTGGAAGCCGCGCGGCAGACGTGGATTGAGGCGCGCAAGCAGGTGGGGCTGGCCGAGGACATCGCCGACAAGGCCAAGGCCCGCGCCCATTCCGACAGGCTGGAGCGCGAGTACCGCCGCAAGCTGTCCTCGCTCCGCAACGAGGAGGAGAAGCGCTATGCCTCCAAGGACCGGCAGCTCGCGGAGCTGGCCAACAAGGGGAAGGTGACGGAGAAGCGCTCCCTCATCGCCTCCGCCTACTTCTGGCTGTCGTAGTCCGCCGGGCGCAGACGCACCCACGTCGCGCCCCAGCCTCCGTCCCCTTCGCCCGCGGAGCGGAACGACTCCACCTCCGGCAGCTTGGGAAGCAGCGACTGCACGGTGCGCCTCAGCGCGCCGGTGCCCTTGCCGTGGATGATGCGCACGTCCAGGACGCCCTTCTGCCGGCACGCCCAGAGGTACTCCACCACCAGGTCCTTCACGTCGCGCGGGTGGAAGAGGTGCAGGTCCAGGTTCCCATCAATGGGAATTTCTACAGCTTCGTCCTCGGAAGGCGGCGGCTCCGGCCCTTCGGGCGGGAGCGGCGGCTCATTCGCGCCCAGGACGGGCAGGCGTCTTCGGCTCACGCTCCCACTCCTGCTTCTCCTTCGCCGCCTGCAGGCGGCGCCGCTCGCGTGCAGCCTTGAAGCGCTCGGACAGCGAGGACACTTCGCCCTTCAGCGCGGAGAGGTTCGTGGAGACGCTGCCCGGGTCGCCTTGCTGGCGGCCGGCTGCCTGCTCGCCGTGGGCGCCAGCGCCCCCTGCGGACATCAGCTGGACCATCAACGCTGCAACCGTGATGACTGTCATGGCCCCACAGGTAAGCAAGACGCGTGCTCAGTGGCAAGTGGCGCTCAGATGTCGGAGGCCTGGCGCTCAGCTTCTTCCCGCCTGCCCAGGACGACGCGCTCGGCCAGTTTGATAGCGGACAGTGGCGCGCTGCCCTCGGCCTTGTTGTTGATGGTGATGAAGGTGGGCTTGTCCCGGCGCAGCGCCGCCAGGCACACCCGGGCCAGGACGTCGCGCGTGGGGACGTCCTCGTCCACCAGTTGATTGAACGGCGCGTAGCGCGCGCGAGCCTCCTCGTAGCCGAGGTCCGGCGGGAGCATCCACCGCACCACCAGCGCGCGGGATTCAAAGGCGCGGGTGAGCTTCGCCTGCCGGCCCACGGGCGGCATGTGCGCCCACACCGCCAGCACCGGACTGACGCCCACGTCCGCCAGCGCCTGTGCCAGCCCCTCCGTGAGCAGCGTTTCGTTGCGCAGCTCCACCGCGTACAGCGGCCCCTTCGGCAGCGCGGAGAAGAAGGCGTGCAGCCGCTCCACGAAGCGCGCGGGCCCGCCGAGCGCCTGCGGATCCTGCGGCGGGAACTGGAAGACGAGCGGCCCCGCCTTCTCCCCCAGCCCCTCCACGAAGGGCATGACGACGGCCTCCGTGGCGTAGGCGGCATGGAGGAAGCGCTCATTGGTTTGTCCCCGCTGCGTGCCGTAGCGCTCGTGCAGCGGGAAGCGCGCCAGGGTGCACGCCTCGTGGGCCTTCACCAGGAAGCGGAAGGTGTCCGGCACCTGGGCGGCGTACTCGGCGAAGGCGCTGGAGGCGATGGGGCCGTAGAAGGTCCGGTCGATGCCCACCGTGCGCAGCACCGGGTGGTGCGCGTAGGCGGCCAGGCCCTCCCTCGCGAGCTGCGAGGCGGCGGCCTCATGGTCATAGACGATGCCGGACCAGCCCGGGAACGTCCACGACGACGTCCCCAGGAACACACCCCGAGGCAGCTCCCGCCCCAGCGTGGCCAGCGACTCCGGCACCGCCGCCGGCGCCACGGGCTGCGCACCCTTGCGGCCCCTGGCGGGCGGCTCCACGGCGGCGCCGGTGAAGAGGTCGAGCTGGGCGGGTCCTCGCTCTTGAGGCATGGCGCGTCTCCTGGGCCAATACAGCAGGCACCGCGGGGCACGGTGCCGTGCGTCCAGCGCACCTAACGCCAGACGCCACCGGCTGCAGGAGGTTGCCTCAGTCCAGCCCCACGTCCCAAGTGCCATGTCGCTCCACAGGCGACCGGGCGACGATTCGGGACACGCGGGCGCTACAACACCTTGAGGCGGATGGCCCCGGGCAGCAGCGTCAGGGTGCACGGGAGGCGGCCCGGCGTCTCGCCGTCCACGTCCAGGAACACGTCGCCGCCCTCCACGGGCTCGGCGCGCAGGGTGCGGCAGCGCAGGCGGCGCGTGCCCTTCCAGTTCACGTGCGAGCCGTTGTAGACGCCCTTCGACTTGAGGACGAAGTCACTCAGGCCGTAGTTGGACCAGATGGTGACGTCGAAGAGGCCGTCGTGGGTGACGGCGTCCGGCGCGACGAACATGCCGCTGCCGAAGTAGCGACCGTTGGCCACGGCCACCGCGGTGACGCTCACCACTTCTTCCGGGCCCCCGTCCACCGACAGGCGCACCTGCCGCTCCGAGTACTTCACCAGGCCCTTCAGCGTGCCCCACATGAAGCTCAGGTGGCCGCCCAGGGCCTTGCTGCTCTGGTTGACCTCCTGGGCCACCACAGCGCTCACACCGAACGAGGCGATGTTGGCGAAGTAGCGGGTGGCGGGCTGGCCCGCGTTGTCGGTGAACTCCAGCCGGCCCACGTCGAAGGGCTCCGTCGCGCCGGAGCGCAGCCGCTCCAGCGACGAGGCCAGCTCCAGGTCCCACCCGAAGGTGCGCCGGAAGTCGCCCCCCGTGCCCCGAGGAATCAGCCCCAGCGCCGCGTTCGGATTCAGCGCCTTGCCGTCCTCGAAGAAGCCGTTGGTGACTTCGTTGAGCGTGCCGTCGCCACCCACCGCGACGATGCACTCGTACCCGTCCAGGAGGGCCTGGCGGGTGATGCGCACCGCGTCCATGCCGCCCTGGGTGAAGCCATGGCCGAAGTCGCCCAGCGCCCTGCTGACCTGCGCGGAAATCTCAGCCCAGCGCTTTCCTGTCTGGCCGTTGGCGCTGCGCGGATTGACCACGAGGAACGTCTTCATCTGGCCCTACCCCTCCCTTGGCCCTCCCTGTTTACGCGGTTGCGCACCGGCACTCCACTCCGTGGCCATGTTCGGGCCACGGCGGGTCCGCCGCCACCCCGCGTCAAAGGGGGTGGCGGGAGCGCGCGGGCGAGGGCTCGCGTCTGACGGACTCAGGCCTTCGGCGCCACGGGCACCGGCCGCACGTGGACCTCTTTGAGCTGCCGGTCATCCACGTCGCCGGGGGCGCCCGTCATCAGGTCGGTGCCCGTCTTCGACTTGGGGAACGGAATCACGTCGCGCAGGGACTCGGCGCCCGTGAGCAGCATGACCAGCCGGTCCATGCCCAGCGCGATGCCGCCGTGCGGCGGGGCGCCGAACTTCAGCGCGTCCAGCAGGAAGCCGAACTTGGCGCGCGCGTCCTCGTCGCTGATGCCCAGCGCCTTGAACACCTCCGCCTGCACCTTCGGGTCATGCAGCCGGATGGAGCCGCCGCCAATCTCGAAGCCGTTGAGCACCACGTCGTAGCGGTGGCACTTCACCCGGCCCGGGTCCGTGAGCAGGAAGTCCACGTCCTCGTCGTGCGGACGCGTGAAGGCGTGGTGCGCCGCCGCCCAGGTGTTCGTCTCGTCGTCGTACTCGAACAGCGGCGGGTTCACGACCCAGAGGAAGTTCCACTGGCCGCCGCTGCCGTACTCCGGAATCAGGCCCAGCTTCTTGGCCACGTGCACGCGCAGGTTGGCCATCACCGTGTGGACCAGCGACTCCTTGCCGAACTGGAACAGGAGCAGGTCGCCCGTCTTCGCGCCCACGGCCTGGTTGATGGCCTGCCGCAGCGCGGGGCTGATTGTTTTGGACAGCGGGGACTGCGTCCACTCGCCCCCGTCCGCCACCTTCGCGCGGGCCAGGCCCTTGGCGCCCGCCTGCTTGGCGAACTCCTCCAGCTTGTCGCTCTCCGCGCGGCTCATCGCCTTCTCCGCGGGGATGACCATGGCCTTGACGATGCCCTTGTTCTGCACCGCCTCCCAAATCATGGGGACGCCGCCGCCCTCGCCGTGCTCGCGGATGAGGTCGGTGAGCACCACGTGCTCCAGGCCGAAGCGCAGGTCCGGCTTGTCGTTGCCGTACTTCGCCATGGACTCGTAGAAGTCCATCCGCATGAAGGGCGTGGGGATGTCGATGCCCAGCACCTCGCCCCACAGCTTCTTCAGCAGGCCCTCAATCATGGTGAAGATGTCGTCCTGGTTGACGAAGCTCATCTCCACGTCGATTTGCGTGAACTCCGGCTGCCGGTCCACGCGCAGGTCCTCGTCGCGGAAGCACTTCACGATCTGGAAGTACCGGTCGAAGCCCGCCACCATGAAGAGCTGCTTGTAGAGCTGCGGGCTCTCCGCCAGCGCGTAGAACTTGCCCGGGTTGAGGCGGCTGGGGACCAGGAAGTTGCGCGCGCCGCCCGGCGTGTACTTGCCCATGAAGGGCGTCTCCAGCTCCAGGAACCCGTTGTCCACCATGTACGAGCGCGTCAGCGCGTTCATCTTCGAGCGCGTCATCAGCGAGCGCTGGAGCGGCGCGCGGCGCAGGTCCAGGAAGCGGTGGGCCAGGCGCTTCTCCTCCGACGTGTCGATGCTGTCCTCGACGGGGAACGGCGTCGGCTCGGAGCGGTTGAAGATGGTGAGGTCGCTGGCCTGGATCTCGATTTCACCCGTCTTCATCTTCGGGTTCACGTTCTTCCCGCGCGAGACGACCTTGCCGCGCACGCCCACGCAGTACTCCAGCCGGAGGCTCCCGGCGAGCGCGTGCGCCTCCGCGTGGTCCGGCTCGAACACCACCTGCGTGAGGCCATCCCGATCTCGCAGGTCGATGAACACCGCGCCGCCGTGGTCCCGGCGGTTGTGCACCCAGCCGAAGAGGACGACTTCCTCGCCGACGTTGGTCGCGGTGAGCTGACCGCAAGTGTGGGTACGCTTGACCTCGGAGATGAACGGGACTGCCATGGCACCGCCTGCTGGATTCGAAGGGGGAAGAAGGCGGGGCACCATACGGATCGTGGAAACAACGCGTCAAGGAATCCGAGCGCCCCGGACCGGTCTCAAACCGTCGGATTCAGGGCGGATTCCGGGTTCCAAAGCCGCCCGCGAGGCCAGGGCGCACCGGCTGCCCGCCCGCCGTGCTCGCGAAGGTGACGGACGGGGGGAATACACGTTCCGGGCGGTCCGGAGTAGAACGGCGGCATGCTCCGAACAGTCATCGCCTCGACCGCCGCGCTCGGACTGGCCGCCGGCTGTGCGCCCGATTCAGCCGCGCCCGTCAAGGTCAGCGCCCTGGTGCTCTCCAGCAATGGCCAGTACGTCCCCCAGGAGGTGGAGCTGAAGACCATCTCCGACATCGTCGGCCTCAAGGGCACGGTGGCCGACCTCCAGGGAGGCGCGCGCATCGTCATCGACTCCCAGGACCCGGACCTGAACAACGCCACCACGCCGGAGGGCTACGCCAACGCGCTGCTCAAGAACGCCGGCCGTGACGTCAGCGCCAACTACATCTCCCAGGACGGCGTCCTGTGGCCGGCGGACTTCCACACCTGGAACATGGTGACGGCGTACTACAGCATGGAGCGCGCCTACGATTACTTCCGCGGCGTGGGCAACCTCCCCGCGGCGGACTTCAAGGACCCCGTCACCACGTACTACTTCCCGGAGTTCGTGCTCGCGGACGTGGACAAGGACCCGCTGAGCGACAACGCCATGTACTTCTCCGTGCTGGAGTCGTTCCTGGTGCTGCCCTTCGACCAGCTCCAGCGCGCCCCGCTGGCCATCAACGCCGGCGTCATCGCCCACGAATACTCGCACCGCGTCTTCAACCTGAAGGCCTACAACGGCCAGCAGTTCCCGGAGGCGCTCACGCTGTGGCAGCAATCCGGCGCCAGCCCGGGCGCCAACATCCTCAAGTCCTTCGACGAGGGGCTCGCGGACTACCACGCGTACGGCGCCACCTGTCAGACGACCCAGGGCGGCAAGGGCTGTGACACGCGCTTCTTCTCCACGTCCTTTCACGGCAACGTCTACGGCCCCATCACCGACGACCGGGACCTGGCCCGCGTGGACCGCTGCATGGACGCGTCCTTGCTGAGCCAGCTCTACAACCAGAACCTGAGCGCGTTCAGCGGCAACGAGTACCGGGTGGGCACGCTGCTCGCCAGCGCGCTCTACCAGGCCGGCGAGGCCACCGGTCAGCGCGACGTGCTGCTGCGCGCCATCGTCGCCTCGTACAACGACGAGAGCACGACGACGCCCGGCCTCTACCAGCTGGCGCGCGCCACGCTGGCGGACCAGTCCCGCTTCACCCTCGCCGTGGCCGCCAGCGCCATCATCACCCACGTCACCGACCTGCGCCTGAAGGAGGCCGTCTGCAACGAGCTGATGGACCACCTCCAGATTCCGCGTGAGCAGCTCGTCGGCACCGACCCCAACATGTGCCCGCCCAGCGCCGCGGGTGGCACGACCTGCCCCCGCCTGGACTTGTGAGCATGAGGACTGCTTCCGTGAAGATGTGGCTCTTGCGTTGCGCCCTGGGCAGCCTCGCCCTGTCCGCCCCCGCCCTGGCCCAGGACGAGGACGACCCCTACGCCTACCCGGACGACGAGCCCGCCTACGACGCCGCCGGCTCCTATGACGAGGTGCGCCCCAAGGTGGACGAGACGGACGACTTCCGCCGCGTCTCCGAGCAGGAGCACGACGACGGCGAGGACGACTTCAAGGCCCTCTCCGGGCTCGACGACCCGAACCTGGGCGTGGCCATGGAGTTCATCACCGGCGCCCTCTTCCTGGACAGCCCGCGCGGCCGGGCCACGGAGACGCGCCTGGGCCTGGGCGTGCGCGCCACCTGGGAGTACGGGCGCATCCTCGACGACGAGTCGCTGCGCGAGGCCCTCTGGGCCGACGTGCGCTGGACGTTCGGCGGCACCAGCGACGGCACCGACTTCATCCAGGGCAAGACGCACCTCCACTACTTCACCATTGCCCCGGCCTACGAGCTGAAGCTCGGCAAGTCCGACTTCGGCTTCTTCGCCCAGGCGGGTGGCGGCGTCGCGTACACGTCGTCGACCCTCACCATCGACACGGCGGAGACGAAGGTGAGCGGCCTCAAGCCGCTGCTCCAGTACGGCGTGGGCTTCCGCGGCCGGCCCCGGCTGACCTCCTCCGGTAACTTCCGCCTCGCCTTCCGGCTGGAGGCCATGGGCTACCGCCGGGGCTACCACAACGACTTCTTCCTGGGCGGCAGCCTCGGCACCGCCTTCTGAAGTCGCCTTCACCGGCCGCTCGCCGCGCCTCCTCCGGCGGGCGGCCATGAAGATTTTTCCACCGACTCCCCGCTTCGCCCGTGTCCCCTCCTTGCGACTTCAAGGAGTTGGGACTGGCACGCCGTGTGCTCTTGAATTCCACCGGGACGGGAACCTGGGTTCCCCTGGGGGCTGGGAGGCGAGGCATGAAGAACGCGCAGGGACAGGGGCAGCACTTGGACCCCATCTGTGGGAAGACCTTGGACACACCCGAGGGCCGTCCCACCACCGAGTACAAGAAGCGCCGTTACTTCTTCTGCTCGGAGCGGTGCCGCCACGCCTTCGAAAGGCAGGCGGAGCGCTTCCGCTTCAACGAGCTGGCCCGCGTCGGCGCGCTGATGACGCCGGGCCGCGTCCGCTGGGGCATCGCCTGAGCTGAGCGCCAGGGCTGTCAGGCGGCCACGCGCAAATCCTTGAGCCGCAGCGACAGCTTGCGCTGGCCTCGGAACGTGTCGAAGCCGGCCTGGAAGGCCAGGTCCACCGGGCCATCCACCAGCGTGGCCCGGTCCGCCATGTTGAAGCCGATGGCGTCCAGCTCCGGCGCGTCCGCCAGGGCCAGCTTGAGGTGGCCATGGCCCGTGCCGGACTTGGGCTGCAGCACGCGGGGGCGAGCCACCTGCCGGCGCAGCACCAGGACGGGCTCCGGATTGCCCTGCCCGAAGGGCCCCAGCCGCTGGAGCGACTCCACGGCGTGGGCGTCCAGCTCGTTGGGGTTCACCACCGCGTCCACGCGGCACCGGGGGATGAGGTCCTCCGGAGACAGGCGCTGGTAGGCAATCTTCTCGAAGGCCTCCCGGAAGGCGGGCAGCCGCTCCGCGTCGATGGTGAGCCCCGCGGCGTGCTTGTGGCCGCCGAAGCGCGTCAGCAGCTCCGCGCAGCCGCTGAGCGCGTCATGGAGGTGGAAGGCCTCGATGCTGCGCGCCGAGCCCTTCCCCACGCCGTCCTTCACCCCCACCATGACGGTGGGCCGGTAGAAGCGCTCCACCACGCGCGAGGCGACGATGCCGATGACGCCCGGGTGCCAGCCTTCGTCGTACAGCACCAGGCCGCGCGCGTCCTTCAGCGACTCCGCCTGGGCCAGCGCCTGCGTGAGGATGCTGCTCTCGATGCCCTGGCGCTCCGCGTTGGCGCGGTCCAACACCGCGGCCAGCGAGCGCGCCGTCTCCGGTGACTCCGAGCACAGCAGTTGGAGGCCCAGCGAGGCGTCATGCAGCCGGCCCGCCGCGTTGATGCGCGGCCCCAGGCGGAAGCCCACCTGGCCCGCGGTGACGGAGGCGTCCGGGTCCATGCCCGCCACCTCCTTCAAGGCCCGCACGCCCGGCCGGCGGCCCGCGCTCAGCTCCTGGAGGCCGTGCGTCACGAGGATGCGGTTGGCGCCGGTGAGGGGCACCACGTCCGCCACCGTGGCCAGCGCCACCAGGTCCATCATCGCGCGGAGGTTGGGCTCCTTCCGGGTGGCGAAGAAGCCCTCGTCGCGCAGGCGCTTGCGGATGCCCATGCAGAAGTTGAAGGCCACGCCCGCGGCGCACAGCGCCTTCGTCGGGTACTCGCAGCCAGGCTGGTGCGGGTTGAGCACCGCCACCGCGGGCGGCAGCGTGGGCGGCACGGTGTGGTGGTCCACCACCAGCACATCCAGGCCCAGCTCCTTGGCGCGGGTGATTTCGGCGACCGAGGTGATGCCGCAGTCCAGCGTCACCAGCACCCGCGTGCCCTCCGCGGCGATGCGCTCCACCGCGCCGACGTTGAGGCCATAGCCTTCGTCCAGCCGGTGGGGGATGTACGTCGCGGGCGGCGCGCCCAGCTCCTTCATGAAGAGGTACAGCAACGACGTGGAGCAGACGCCGTCCACGTCGTAATCCCCGTAGAGCGTCACCTTCTCCCGCGAGCGAATCGCCCGGATGATGCGGTCCACCGCCCCCGGCATCCCCTTCATGCGGAACGGGTCCGGCAGGTCCGCCAACCGGTCCGACAGGAACGCCGACGCGGACTCAGGGGTGCGGTAGCCACGGTGCAGGAGCACCTTCGCCGCGAGCGGGTGCAGCGACAGCTCCCCCACGAGGGACGCCACTTCCTGCTCGACTACATCTGGAAGCAACCACCGCACGCTCGACACCCCTCCTCGATGAATTGGCTACGAAAGCGACAGTACCTCAGACGTCTGACCAGGACAGTCCAACCTTGAGCCCGACACTTCCCCTCCTGCACGCGCGTTCAGGCAGGCGCACGCATGGTGGCTCGCTGCTTCACGCACGGTCGGTCGCCGGTGTCCGGCCACGTACCGCACCTTCTTGAGCGAAGGGTGCCCTGAAACACCCAGGGCCCTGCTTCCCGTGAAGGAAGAGGGCCCTGGTCGTGTCCAGCGTGCGAGGCCTCCCTCAACGGAAGGAAGGCCTCGGGTGCGGGAGGCTCACGCGGCGTTCGGCTGCTGGTGGTCCACGTCGCCGCTGGCGCGCTGACGGGCTTCCTTCGCCGCGGCGCGCTCGTCCAGCCAGACGGTCAGCGGGCTGGCGATGTAGATGGTCGAGTACACACCGACCACGATGCCCACCAGCATCGCCACGGCGAAGTCGAAGATTTCGCCCACGCCGAAGATGAGCAGACCGATGAGCGACAGCGCCGTGGTGCCGGAGGTGAGGATGGTGCGGCCCAGCGTGTCGTTGATGGCGATGTTGATGACCTCGACGAAGGGCTTGCCCTGGTACTTGGCCATGTCCTCGCGGATGCGGTCGTAGATGACGATGGTGTCGTTGACGGAGTAGCCCACCACCGTCAGCAGCGCCGCGATGGCCGTCAGGTTGAACTCGCGCCGGCTCACCAGGTAGTAGCCCGCCACCATGATGACGTCGTGGACCATGGCCACGAGCGCGCCCGGACCGAACTTGAAGTCGAACCGGAACGCCACGTAGATGAGGATGGCGATCATCGAGTACAGCAGCGCCATGATGCCGCGGTTGCGCAGCTGCTTGCCCACCTGCGGACCGACGTAGTCCACGCGGCGCTGCTCGAAGTCCGGCTTCTCCAGCCCGGCGTTGAGCGCGGCGAACACGCGGTCCGCCATGCCGCTGGCCACCACCTGGTAGTCGTAGCCCGACCCGCCCTGGGCCTCGCCCAGGTCACGCACTTCCTGCACGCCGATGCCCGCCGACTCCACCGCCTTCGTGACGGCGTCGGAGTCCATGGGCTGCTCCGAGCGGAAGCGGATGATGCCGTTGGCCAGGTCCGAGTAGACGTTGCGCACGCCCCCCAGCGCCTCCAGGGCCGCCTGGCCCTTGGCACCGCTCTCCTCATTGAGCTGCGTGACGCCGCCCATGCGGAGCAGGAAGGTGTTCTCGTCCGCCGCGCCGATGTTCTGCACGCTGACGTCCGGCAGCCCCCCCTTCTCCGCGCGCTCACGGACCTCCTGGGCGGTCATGGGGTGGTCGAACTTCACCTCCACCACCGTGCCGCCCGCGAAGTCCACGCCGAAGTTGAAGCCGAAGGCGGCGATGCCGACGATGATCGCCAGATTCAGCACCGTGGAGAGGAACAGCGCGGGCTTGCGCTTGCCGATGAAGTCGATGTTCGTCTTGTTCTTGAGAATCTGCATGACGGTTCCCGGACTCCGGCCGGTCAGACGGAGACGACCTTCGCGTTACGACCGTGGACGAAGTAGGTCATGATGACTCGCGTCACCGTGATGGAGGTGAACAGCGACGCCAGCAGGCCGATGATGAGCGTGGTGGCGAAGCCCCGCACCGGCCCCGTCCCCGTGAAGAACAGGACGAAGGCGGAGATGAGCGCCGTCACGTGCGAGTCGAAGATGGTCCAGAAGGCCCGGTCGTAGCCCTGGTCCACCGCAGCCCGGGTCGACTTGCCGTGGCCCAGCTCCTCACGGATGCGCTCGTTGATGAGCACGTTGGCATCCACCGCCACCCCCAGCGTCAGCACGAAGCCGGCGATGCCCGGCAGCGTCAGCGTGGCGTTGAAGAAGGCCAGCCCCGCGAGGATGAGCAGGCCGTTCAGCAGCAGCGCGACGTCCGCGATGAGACCGGAGCCCTTGTAGTAGAGGGCCATGAACAGGACGACCAGGCCCAGGCCCAGCACCGCCGCCAGTCCACCCTTCCGGATGAGCTCGTCACCCAGGCTGGCGCCCACCTGACGAATCTCCCCCACCGTCACCGGGGCCGGCAGCGCGCCCGCCTTCAGCACCAGCGCCAGCGTCTGGGCCTCGCCCAGCCACTCCTCGAAGGTGCGGCCGCCCATGCGGCCCATGGTGATGCGGGCCGAGCCGCCGCTGATCTTCTCGTTGATGTTCGGCGCCGTCTGCACGTTGTCGTCCAGGACGATGGCCATGCGGCGGCCGACACCCGCCTCCGTGAGGCGCTCGAACTCGCGCGCGCCCGCGGGGTCGAAGGAGATGTTCACCTCCGGCTCGTTGAGCTGGCTGATGCTGGCATCCGCGCCCGCCAGGCTCTCACCGGTCAGCAGCACGCTCTTGTCCAGCAGGTAGGAGCGGTACGAGGTGCACTCGTCCTTCTTCACCGGGTTGGCGATGCACTCGGTGAGCACCACGCGGTTCTCCGGCACCTTGTCCTTCGTGTACTCGAGGATGGCCTCGCGCGTGGGGGCCTGGAGCTGCGGGAAGCCGCCCTCCGTCGTCAGGGTGATGTTGCTGCCCGCGGGCGGCGGGGTGGCCTGGAGGAGCTGCTCGAAGAACTGCGGGTTGGTGTCATCCACCATCCGGAACTCGAGCTGCGCGGTGGTGCCCACCAGCTCCTTCGCCTGCTCCGCGTTGCTGCGGCCCGGCAGCGAAATCTGGATGGAGTCGGAGCCCAGCTTGCGCACGTCCACTTCCGCCACGCCCCACTTGTCGATGCGGCGCCGGATGACGAGCATCGCCTGGTCCACCGCCTCCTCGCGGAAGAAGTTGGCCTGGGTCTCGTCCTGGACCAGCACCAGCGTGCCGCCGCTGCGGCTGACTTCCGTGAAGTCCGTGAAGGTGGCCAGGACCTCCTTCTGGATGGCGTCCATCGTCGCCGGGTCCTTGGCCGTCAACGAGACCTCGAGCCGCTCCGGGTCCGTGTCCGCCGTCACCTCGCCCAGCTTCTTGTCATTGACGTAATTGACAATCTGCTGCGCGCGGCGCTCGGTCCGCTTCTGGAGCGCCGTCTTGGTGTCCACCCGCATCACCATGTGGATGCCACCCTGGAGGTCCAGCCCCAGGTTCAGGCGGTACTTCGCGGGGGGCGCCCAGGCGGGCATCCGCTCCTCGAGCACGGCCAGGTTGTTGCGCTGGTCCCGGTCGAGCACGACGAGCGAGTAGTACGTCGGGATGAGGAACCAGATGGAGCCCAGCGTCACCGCGACAATGAGTCCGAACTTCCACCACCAGCCGCGGTCCATTACTTCTCCTCCTTCTTCTCACCGGCCGCCGTCGCGGGGGCCGCGGGCGGGCCTTCCGCCACCCCGCCCCTGGCGCTGATGGCCGTCTTGAGCACGCGGAGGCGCACGCCGCTGGAGACCTCCAGCATCACGGTGCGCTCCTCCACGAGATGGATCTTCCCGAGGATGCCCCCGGAAGTGACGACCTCATCACCCTTCTTCAGCGCGGAGAGGAGCGCACGGTGCTCCTTCAACTGCTTCTGCTGCGGGCGGATCATCACGAAGTACATGATGCCCACCAGGATGACCAGGAAGCCCAGGGTGCCTAGCGGATTGCCACCGCCGGCCTGCGCCAGAATCAGAAAGCTCTCAGCCACACACTGCCTCGTCGGTTGAGGAAAGCTTGGGACGGGAGGCCCCCCATTTTGTCCGAGGAACCCATCCGAAAGGGGGCCCTCTTAGCAAGGGGGGCCCATGTGAGCAAGTGAACGCGGGAAGCCGGGCAATCCATCTGCCCGGTCAGCGACCGCGGGTCCGTTCGGCCTCCTGCGCCTTGGCACGGGCACGAAACTCCCGGGCGAACGTGGCGAACCGGTCCTCTGCCACCGCGCGCCGGACTTCTGCCATCAGTCCCAGGAAGTAGTGGAGGTTGTGAATCGTGTTGAGCCGCATGGCCAACAGCTCCTGGGCGGCGAAGAGGTGCCGGAGGTAGGCCCTGCTGAAGTTGCGGCAGGTGTAGCAGGTGCACGCAGGGTCCACCGGCCGGGAATCCCTGGCGTAGGCGGCGTTCCGGATGACGACCTTGCCCTCCGAGGTGAAGAGCAGGCCGTTGCGCGCGCACCGGGTGGGCAGGACGCAGTCGAACATGTCCACCCCGTGCTCCACGCAGGTGACCAGGTCCACGGGCGTGCCCACGCCCATCAGGTAACGCGGCTTGTCGCGGGGCAGCAGGGGCGCGGAGTAGGCCACGCCGTCATGCATGGCCTCCGGGGCCTCGCCCACGGAGTAGCCGCCCAGGGCGTAGCCGGGCAGGTCCACCGCGCACACCTCCTCGGCGTGGCGCTTTCGCAGGTCCTCGTGCAGGCCGCCCTGAACGATGCCGAAGAGCGACGAGCGCTCGCGGCGCCACGCCTTCACGCACCGGTGCAGCCAGCGGGTGGTGCGGGCCAGCGAGGCTTCCAGGTAGGCCCGGTCCTCGGTGGAGGGCGGGCACTCGTCGAAGGCCATGATGACGTCGGCGCCCAGCGTCTCCTGGATGTCGATGGAGCGCTCGGGCGTGAGGAAGTGCCGCGCGCCGTCCAGGTGCGACTGGAAGGCGGCGCCCTCCTCGGTGATTTTGCGCTTCCCGGACAGGCTGAACACCTGGAACCCGCCGCTGTCGGTGAGCATGGGCCGGTTCCACGACACGAAGCGGTGCAGGCCGCCCAGCTCCCCCACCAGCGCCTCGCCGGGGCGCAGCATCAGGTGGTAGGTGTTGCCGAGGATGATCTGCGCGTCCAGCGTGAGCAGGTCGTCCGGCCCCACGCCCTTGACGCTGCCCACCGTCCCCACGGGCATGAAGATGGGCGTCTCCACGGGGCCGTGCGGCGTGTGCAGCCGCCCCCGGCGGGCCTTCGTCCCCGACGCGTCCTCGTGGAGGAGCTCGAAGCGGACCATGCTCGGCTCCACGCGGGTGTCGCCCTTGCCACCTGACTGCTTCGCTTCCTGCTGCTCGCCCATGGCGTTCACTCCGACACCAGCATGGCGTCGCCGTAACTGAAGAACCGGTAGCCCGCGCGGACCGCCTCCGCGTAGGCCTCCAGCGTGCGCTCCCGCCCGAGCAGCGCGCTCACCAACACCACCAGCGTCGAACGCGGCAGGTGGAAGTTGGTGAGCAGCAGGTCCACCTGGCGGAAGGCGAAGCCGGGACGGATGAAGAGGGTCGTCTCGCCGGGGCCCGCGCGCAGCCGCCCTGTCTCCGGGTCGGTGGCGGACTCCAGGGTGCGCACCACGGTGGTGCCCACCGCCACCACGCGCCGGCCCGCCGCGCGCGCCGCGTTGATGGCCTTCGCGGTGGCGTCCGGAACGGTATAGCGCTCCGGGTGCATGTGGTGCTTGTCCAGGTCGTCCTCACGCACCGGCAGGAAGGTGCCCGGTCCCACGTCCAGGGTCACCAGCGCCCGGTGCACGCCGCGCGCTTCCAGGGCGGCCAGGGTCTCCTGGGTGAAGTGCAGGCCCGCGGTGGGCGCGGCCACGGCACCGGAGGCGCGCGCGTACACGGTTTGATAGCGCTCCGCGTCCGCGGCGTCCGGCTCCCGGGTGATGTAGGGCGGCAGCGGCAGGCGGCCCGCCGCGTCCAGCAGCGCGGCCAGCGAGGCGCCCGGGGGCGCGTGGAACCGTACGCGGTACTCCCCTCCTCCCAGGGCCTCCTGGATTTCCGCCTCCAGGCCGCTGGCGAACGTCACCCGCTGCCCGGGCTTGAGCCCCTTGGAGGCCTGCCCCAGACAGACCCAGTCGAGCGACTCGGGGGCCCCCCCGAGCGCCGCCGAGGTCAGCGTGTCCTGGGCGGCCGGGCGCACGACGAGCAGCTCCACGCGGCCACCGGTGCCGGCCTTCTGGCCCAGCAGGCGCGCGGGGATGACGCGGGCGTCGTTGAGGACGAGCAAATCCCCAGGGCGCAGCAGGTCTTGGAGGTCGGCGAACCGGCGGTGCGACCAGGTGCCGCTGGAGCGGCTGATGGTCATCAAGCGCGACGCGTCCCGCTCGGCCAGGGGGGCCTGGGCGATCTGGGACTCGGGCAGCGCGAAGTCGTAGTCAGAGAGGCGGGACGACACGGGGGTGGCGCTTGTAGCAGCCCCCATGCCGTCGCGGAAAGTGCGCCGGACGCGGGCGGCGTCAGTAGAGGTGCTGCAGCTCGGTCCCGGGGTAGTAGTGGGAGAGGATCTCTCGGTACTCCCGGCCCTTGTCGGCGAGCGCCTTGGCGCCCCACTGACACAGGCCCGCCCCGTGGCCATAGCCGCGACCGGTGAACACGTAGCCGCGCTCGGTGCGTTCCACGTCGAAGTCCAGGCTCTTGAGCCGCGTGTAGCCAAGCTTGCGGCGCAGCGCCACGCCGTCCAGGGAGGCGCCGTCCGCCAGGGTGACACGCGTCACCCGGCGCGTCCGCGTGCGGGCCGCCACCTTGAGCCCCTGGGCCGGGTGGTGGAGCGCCGCCTTGATGTCCGCGTCGGAGAGCGACGCCGTCCAGCGGCTGGCGGGCAGCTTTCCGCAGGGGCAGTCGACAGGCTGGAGGTACGGCAGGTTGCGCTGCAAGGCATCGAGCCCTGACTCCGTCCGGCCGCCACATGAAGCATGGAAGTACGCCTCGATGGGGGCCAGCTCGTACGTGAGCACCTGCCCCCGCGTGGCCTCGACGGCGGCCCGGGTGCGAGGGTCCTCTCGGTTGACGCCGCCGTAGACTTGATGGAGCACACTGCTGCCCAGGTGGAACGCGTTGCTGTAGGCGTCCAGCTTCTTCTGGAGCGCATAGGTTCGGGCGGCCACCGCCTGGGCCTTGAGGGCCTCCGGAGGAAAGGACACGGGCATCTCGCTGCCCAGCACGGCGGCGAGGTAGTCCTCCAGGGGAATGACGTTGATGAGCTGCAGCCCACCTCGGTGCAGGCGCACCACCACATCCCCGCGGACCTGCGCCGCGCCGGCCTTGAGGGGCTCGGTGCCGGGGGCGGCCGATGCCTCCGACATGCCAGCGCGGAAGCGGACGGAGTCCCCCTCCACGGGTGTGCCATTGACCTCGATGCGGTCCCCTTTGCGGCGGATGTTCGCCTGTCCCGAGGTGATGGGGGCGAAGGTGGCCTCCTCGCTGTCGGGACCGGAGGCCAGCCCCCGGCCGCTGACACGCACCGCGCTGCCCGCGTCCTCGATGGCGATGCGCAGGGTCTCCACGGCGAGCGCGCCCGAAGGAACCAGCAGGAGCAGGACGAGCGCAACAGGTCGCAACATGGCCCCGGAGTGTAGAGGCGTAGGTGCACGCCTCAAGAAAACGTCCGGCGGATGGGAGAGGATGGCCCACCCGTGACGTCACCTTCGCGCCCCGCCCTCCCCACGACGTTCATCACCGCCCTGCGCGAGCTAGAGCCCCGCCCCGCCGCGATGCTCAGCCTCCGATTGGTGGAGGGCCGCTCGCGGGAAGCCTGCGCGGCGCACTACGGCATCCCCGCCCAGGCCTTCTCCGTGCTGCTGCTGCGGGCCGCCATCGCCCTGGCCCTGCACCGGGGTGCTCCCGCCCGCGAGCCCGCCAGTGAGGACGAGGAAGCCGCCTGGGCACGGATGCTCTCGGATGCGCTGGAGCGCGAGGACGCGAGGTTCCCCGCGGCGCTGGCGCCGGTGGTGGAGACGTGCCGAGCGCTCCAGACGCTGGCGTCCCAGGTCGCCACGGGCCTGGAGGCCGCGGAGCGGGAGGCCCGCGCGTCGCCCCAGCGTCGCCGCGAGGAGTGGCTGCGGCGGCTCGCGGTGGCGTTGCTGCTGGCGATGACGGCCTGGCTGTACCTGTCGAAGCCCGAAGGCCCTTCGGCGCCTCGCCAACGTCCACCGGTGCACACCGCGCCAGCCCGTCGCTGAGGGAACGACACCGCGGGCCCACGCCGCTGGACGCCAGGGGCCGCGGCCACATAAGGGGAGCGGCCATGCGCGCCCTTCCACGGATGCTGCTGGCCTGCGTGCTGCTCACGGCCTGTGCGAAGCAGGTGGACTCGCGCGTCGCGGGCACCGACGACGCGGCCATCGACTCGCTGTCCCTGCGGCTCGAGGAGCTCCGGACGCGCGACGACCTGGACGACGCGACGTGCGCGGACCGCTGCTCGGTGGGAACGCAGAGTTGCGAGCTGGCGGAGTCGCTGTGCGCGCTCGTGGAGCGCCATCCCGAGCGATACGACCTCCCGCCTCGCTGTGCCCAAGGCCAGGAGCAGTGCGCCCTGGCCCGGAATCACTGCGCGCGGTGCGGCCCCTGAGAGGCACGGCACGGGTGCACAGAAGCAGTCTCCGTGTTTAGACTGCGACGGTTCCCGCCGTCCTGAACGAGGTCCTCCCGCCATGTCCCCCCGCTCTGCCCTGCTTCTGGTCGCCTCGTGGCTCGTCATTCCTGGACAGGCCCTTGCCGCCGACAGCGCGGAGCTGACTCCGGAGAAGGTGGCGGAGATTCGCCGCGACGAGGCCCAGGCCCTGTCCCAGGTCGACGCGGAGTACGGCAACCGCAAGTCGTCGGAGATGAGCACCGCGGAGCGCCGGGAGGCCATCGACAAGCAGCAGGCCGCCTCCGCGTCGGTGCTGGAGAAGCACGGCGTGTCGGCCAAGGACTTCGCCCGCTTCGAGGCGCGCATGTCGCCGGCGGACAACGCGCGCGCGAAGGCGGAGGAGCAGCGCCTGGCGGAGGCCGCCAAGGCCGCGAAGCAGCCCGCGCCCGCGGCGGCCACGGAAGAGGTCCACATCCAGCAGGGCTTCAGCAACCAGGACCCGGTGGAGCTGGAGGCCACGGAGGGCGCGGAGCCGTCCATCGACGTGGGCGTGCCCCAGGGCGCCGAAGCGCGGTAGCAGACCTCTCTTGACCGGAGGGAGCGCGGGGGAACCCCCGCCGCGCCCACTGCTCAGCCCTTGCGGTAGCCGTACCGGGGAGCCCGCTCCCGCCACACGCCATCATACGGGCAGGTGCAGTCCGTCTCCTCGGGCTCAGGGTACGTGAAGCGCTCGCCCTTGTAGTTGCGGAACACCGTCTCCTGCGCGCCGTACTCGACCGCGTAGTCGGGCTGGAGCGTCACCTTCCCACCGCCCCCCGGCAGGTCCACCGCGAGGTGCGGCACCGCGAGGCCGGTGGTGTAGCCTCGGAGCTGCTGGATGATTTCCAGCCCCTTGGCGATGGGCGTGCGCAGGTGCTCGCAGCCCTCGGCCACGTCCATCTGGTGCAGGTAGTAGGGCCGCACGCGGCTGCGCAGCAGCAGGTGCGACAGCTCCTTGATGATGCGCGCGTCGGAGTTGAGCTGCCGCATCAGCACGGCCTGGTTCTCCACCGGCACGCCGTGGTCCACCAGCCGCTCGCAGGCCTCGCGTGCCTCGGGCGTCACTTCCTTTGGATGATTGAAGTGCGTGACGACGAAGACGGGCGCGTAGCGCCGGAGCGTCCGCGCCAGGGAATCGGTGACGCGCATGGGCAGACACACGGGGACGCGCGTGCCGATGCGAATCATCTCGACGTGGGGAATCTCGCTGAGCGGCGCGAGCAACTCCTCCAGGCGCGAGTCGCTGAGCATGAACGGGTCCCCACCCGAGATGAGGACGTCGCGGACCTCGGGATGGCGCCGGACATAATCCACGCCGCGGCGGAGCTGTTCCTTGGAGAGCTCCGCCACCCCGCCCTGCGTGATGCGGCGCCGCGTGCAGTGACGGCAATAGACGGAGCACGTATCCAGCGCGAGGAAGAGCACCCGGTCCGGATACTTGTGGACGATGCACTCCTCCGGGCGCGTCTTGTCCTCACCCAGCGGGTCCGCGAGCTCGCCCGGACGGATGCGCGCCTCGGCACGCACCGGGATGGACTGCATGCGCACCGGGCAGAACGGATGCTCCGGGTCGACGAGGGACAGGTAGTACGGACTGATGCCGATGCGGAACAGCGCGGACGTCTCCTGCACGCCCGCGCGCTCATTGGAGGTCAGCGGCACGCACCGCTCCAACTGCTCCAGGCCGCGCACCGCATGCCGCTGCTGCCAACGCCAGTCCGCCCACTCCGCGTCCGTGGCGTTGGGGAACAGCCGTTTGCGCCCTTCGGCGCTGAGCGACGCGCGAGCGGTCGCCGGCTCCGGCGGGAGACCCGCCGGAAGCACTGAGGTATCCATTACGCCGCCTTCTGCTGCTCCCGCCACCAGGCCTGACCCGCCTCGGACAGCTGGTCAATGGGGTCGAAGTATTCGTACTTCCGGCTGAGCGCGTCCGCATCGTTCATTTCGATGCCAGTCCGGTAGTTCTTGGTCCAGTACGAGATGCCGCGCTCGCGGTCATACTCCGCCACCTGGTGCACCCAGCGCTTCCCGACGAAGGGCACGTCACAGACGATGCGCGGCGTGGCGAAGCCCGGCATGTAGCCCATGATGTCGTGCTGCAGCCGCTGCGCCTGAGCCACCGACAGCCGCCAATGCTCGCTGTTGGGGATCATGTCGCACATGTAGAAGTAGTACGGCAGGATCTTCGCGTGGTCGAGCAGCGTGAAGCACAGGTCCAGCAGCGCCTGCGGGCTGTCGTTCACACCGCGCAGCAGCACACCCTGGTTGCGCACGTCACGGAAGCCCATGTCCAAGAGCTTGCGCACGGCCTTGCCCACCAGCGGGGTGAGCTGCTGCGCGTGATTGACGTGCGTGTGCAGCGCCAGGTCCACGCCGCGCTCGACGGCCTTCTTCGCCAGCCGGTCCATCCCCTGGAGGACGGAGTCCTGGAGGAAGTGCTGCGGGATGGCCATCAGCCCCTTGCTGGCCAGGCGGATGTCCCGGATGTTCGGGATGTCCATCAGCGAGCTGACGAACGGCTCGAGCTGCTGGATGGGCAGGTTCGCGATGTCGCCACCCGACACCACCACGTCGCGCACCGTCGGCGTGCGACGCAGGTAGTCGAGCATCTGCGCGTAGCGGTCCTTGGGCCCGATGCCAAACTTGTGTTTGCTGACCTGCGGCACGTCATTGCCCACCAGGTCCATGCGCGTGCAGTGACCACAGTACTGCGGGCAGGTCGGCAGCATCTCCGCCAGCACCTTGGTGGGGTACCGGTGCGTCAGGCCCTCCACCACCCACATGTCCTGCTCGTGAAGACTGTCACGGCTGGCCTTGGGATGATTGGTCCACTCGGTGAGGCGGTCCGCGTAGGCCGGCAGCATGTAGCGACGCACCGGGTCACGCCACAGGTCCTCGAGGTTCATGGTGTTGAGCATCTGCGGAGGCACGAGCAGCGACATGGTCGCCCGCTCGCGCTGGTCGCGCTCCATGCTCTCAGCCAGGTCATCCGGGAGCAGTGCTCCCAGCGTCGCCTTGAGTTCCTTGAGGTTCTTGACGGTGTGCTTGCGCTGCCAGACGGAGTTCTCCCAGTCGGCGGCGGACACGTCCTTGAAGCCAGGAATCCGTCGCCAGTCGGGCTCGATGAACTCCCGGCGGTGAGGATACGTAAAAGGCTGTTCAGCGGGGCCAGCCTCAGGCTTGCCCCGGATGGGCGTCGTTTGCATGGCGCATCACCTCTCAATTGCTCGCGGGCGAGGCGTCATAGCGCGCCCATGCCCCACTTCGGTCAACAATCGAAGGGGGCATCGGATGCCCGCCTTCTCACTCAATGGGAACGTTGACCAGCTTGGCAACACTGCCTTCCGTGATGTCGACCACCACGGGCTTGGTCGTCTTACCGTTGAGCTTGAACGAAATCTTCCGCTTGCCCACTGGTAGCATCAACGGACTGCCCAGTGTCACCGGCGTCTGGCGATTCGTCTTCTTCCCGTCGACGTAGATGTCAGCGCCAGCCGGCTTTGTGCTGCAGGCGAACTTACCCATCACCTTGGGGGCCCTTGGCGCCCTGGGGGCAGGCGGCGCCCTGGGAGGCGCCTTGGGCGGCGGCCTGACGTTGACCACGGGCTGCGGCTCCTTCGTCATTTCGAACGCGACCGTGACCTCCTGGCTGCTGCCGTCGGCCTTGAACTCACCGGAGTACGGCTCGTAGCCCGCGAGCTTCGCGGTGAACGAGTAGGTCTTCCCCACCTCCAGATTCGCCATGCGCGCGTCTGGAACCTGCCCCAGGCGCTCGCCATTCACGGCGATCTCCGCGCCGTCATCACCCTTGAAGACAGCGGCGACCTGAACGGGCGCGGCAGGCGGCGTCTGCCCATCGTCGACAGGCGCGGTCTCAGGCGCGTCGTCGCCGCCCGGCTCTGTCGTGCCCGCGGCAATGACGACGCCCGTGTTCGTCGGCGGCGTCTCGGGTGGCTTGTTCTCGGGCGGCGGGGCCGCCTGCGGATCAGCCTCCAGCGGGAGCGAAACGACGATTCTGCTTCCGGCGACGACGTCCACCGTCTTGGCCGAATTCTGCTGACCGGGAGCACTCGCGGTGACCCGGTACTGCCCCGCCGGGAGCGCCAGCAGCGTGTTGAGCTGGACCTCCTGGCCATTCAGCTGGATGCGGGCGGAGGGGTTGGACGGGGACACCATGAAGGTGACCTCGCCCGTGGAGGGCCTGGTGGCCATCACCACGCCGACGACGAGCAACAGCACGATGGCCGCCGCGGCAGCGAACAGCACCGGCTTCGGCAGCGTCTTGAGGTTGAGCGCGGGCTTCCCCTTGGCGGGAACCTTCGTCTTCGCCTTCGCGGGCGCAGCGGCCTTCGCGGACGGAGGCGCCTCTTCCGCGGGAAGGGGAACCGAGCCCGTCACCTCTTCCTCGGGCTCGTTCAGGTCGTCGTGCGCGTGACCCTCGTCACCGTAGTCGTCCTGGTCGTCGTAGCCGGCGCCGCTGTCTTCCTCGGGCGGCTGCTCGTAGTCAGAGGGCTCCTCCTCGGGCTCGGGAGCGCGCTTTGCGCCCCGGCCGCGGCCGGACACGGGCGCTGGCCTGCTGCCCGTCTCTTCGTCCAGCGAGGGCGACGAGCCGCGCGAGCGCGTGGGCGGCGCGGATGGCGCGGGGCCAATCATCGTGGCGCCGGAGTAGGCCTCGCCCTCCTCGTTGCTGATGACGACCTGCGCCTTGGGACCACTCTTGCCCTTGCGCGAGGACGTATCAGGCGCGGGAGCGCGCAGCGAGTTGAAGGAGCCGGACGTCCCGTGGTCCTGAATGGGGTTCTCCGTCCGGCCCGTGATGCTGTCGTCCACCACGACGCTGCTGTCGGCGACGCGCGTTTCGGGGGACATGAACGTATGCGAGGAGTCGACAATCTGCGTCTTGTCGCCCGCGCCGACGCCCATCTCCTCGAGTTCCTCGGCGGTGGGGGGCGGGATGTAGTCCTGGACCGGCTGCGCTGGCGAGGTGGACGCACGGCCCGCGGGCGTTCCCGTCACCACCACGGCTGGAGGGGGCGCACGCCGCGCCGCCTGCCGGTTGTACCCGGGGGCCACTGTGATGCCCGAGGTTTCGATCTGGTCGGGGCGCTCGATACCGGCATAGCGCTCCATCTTCTCCGCCTCGCGGAGCATGTCCTCGGCGAAGGCCTCCTTCATGTAGCCGGAGAGGTGCTTGGACGAGTAGATGGCGTCACCGGCCAGGAGGAACCGCATCAGGTCCTCGGCCATGTCGGACGCCCACTGGTAGCGGTCCTCGGGCTCGCGCGTGAGTGCCTTGAGGACCACCTTCTCCAGGCCCTGCGGGATGCTCGGGTTGAACTCGCTGGGGAGCGGAACCTCCGCGTTGCGCACCTTCTCCAGGGTGGAGAAGTCCGACTCGCCGACGAAGAGCTTTTCGCCCGTGAGCATCTCGTACAGCAGCACGCCCACGGCGAAGATGTCGCTGCGCCGGTCGATGGGCATCCCCCGGACCTGCTCCGGGCTCATGTACCCGAACTTGCCCTTGAGGATGCCCGCCTGCGTCTTCTGGGAGCGGTTCGCCGCCTTGGCGATACCGAAGTCGATGACCTTGACCTCACCCTCATAGGAAATGAGGATGTTCTGAGGCGACACGTCGCGGTGGATGATGTGGAGGTCCTGCCCGCGGGCGTCCTTCTTCCGGTGCGCGTAGTCCAGGCCGTCGCAGATCTTGGAGACGATGAACACCGCTTGGGCGGTGGGCATGATCTCCTTACGCCGCCGGTAGCGCTCCAACATGGTCCGAACGTCGCGTCCGGCGACGTACTCCATGGCGATGAAGTAGGTGTCGTCGTACTTCCCGAGCTCGTTGATGTGCACGACGTTGGCGTGGTTCAGCTGAACGCTGATCCGCGCCTCGTCGATGAACATCGTGATGAACTCTTCGTCCTCCGCCATGGTGGGGAGGATCTTCTTGATGGCCAGGATGCGCTCGAAGCCCTCGACGCCGAAGGCCTTCGCGATGAACACCTCCGCCATGCCGCCGACGTTGATGCGCTCGAGGAGCAGGTACTTCCCAAAGAGGGTCGGCTTCTTCATCTCGTGGAGCGGCCCAGCACCGGGAGGCGCGCACCGCGACAGGCGGTGCGCAGACCGGGCGGAAACCTGGACTCTAGTCGCAGCGCGGACGGCGAGTCAAACATGCATAGCAGCCTGAAACCCCAACGAATCCGGCAGCTTGAGTCCTCCAAGCACCATCCGGACCTCGCCACGGAAGCGTCATGTTCCACGACGCGCGGCGGCAGGCGTGCAGAGGGGGCCTCAGAGGTCCGTTGGAGCGCGGTCACAGGTAGGCGCATGTCGCCTACACTAGCAGAACAGCGCGCCCCTTGCTTGGGGCATCCGAGCGGAATGCTCCGCGCTCCGGCGCCAGCGGGACCGGGGGCTCCCGCCACCTGACTTCGACGGGCGCGCATCCTTCCCAGCTGAGCGTTCACCGGGCGCACGAGGCGCCTCCCATCGGCGTGCACGGACAGCCCGGCGGCGCGCGCGACGCGCCCTTCCCCGCCGCTGGCACCTCCGTCACCGAGCCCTCTGGAACCAGCGCCAGGCCCTAGGAGTGCAAACGGGCTTCGCACGCCGAGCCGTCTCAGCGCGGGGGGCGAATGGAAGACCTTTGACGCAAGGCCCGACCAGCAAGCGTCCACATCCGAGGGGTGCCCACCAGGAACCTGGCGCTGCAGTGACGCACGGAACCCAAGCGGCCCAAAAACAGAAAACCCCCGGTGTCCACGAGGGACACCGGGGGTTTCTCAAAAAGAATCCGGCAGCGACCTACTCTCCCGCGCGGTTTCCCGCGAAGTACCATCGGCTCTGGAGGGCTTAACTTCCGTGTTCGGGATGGGAACGGGTGGAACCCCTCCGACATAGCCACCG
>NZ_JABXEO010000092.1:0-32109 GCF_013372585.1 Myxococcus sp. AM010 | reverse complement strand
GCCTGGGGCGGCGCCTGGGGGGCCGCCTGGGGGCCGCTGAGGGTGTGCACGGCGCGCCGCAGCGAGTCCTCCAGCTCCCGGGCCGGCGGGGCTACGGCGGCCATCATCTGGTTGGCGCTGCGCGCGTGGCGGCTCTGGCTCTCCGCGGCCAGCTTGAGCTGGGTGAGGGCCTCGCTGACCAGCCGGCGGGCGTCCTCCAGCTTCTGCCGGGCCTGGTAGTAGGCCACGTCCACCATGTGCTTCTGGAGCGTCAGGCGCTGCTCCTCGGTGATGCCGGAGAGCTTCTCCGCGCGGCGGAGGTAGTAGAGGCCCTGGTCGACCCGGGCCGGCTCGTCCGACGCGATGCGTGGGCGGGCCAGGCCCTCCAGGACGGGGAACAGGGCCTGGTCCAGCTCGTCCCGGTCGGTGAACTTGCGCGTGAGGAGCGCCGAGACGTCCTGGCCTTCGATGGAGACGGGCGCGTAGGCGTCCGCCAGCCGCGGGTCCCCGGTCCGATAGGGCACCGCGCCCATGGGGGCGTTGCGGCCCTTCATCACCACGAGCTGCCCGTCATGGAGGGCCAGCGTGAAGGTGCGCGCGTTGAGCTGGGACAGCAGGAAGACGACCACGCCGCCCAGGCCCAGGATGAGAGTGAAGATGATCAGCCGCGTGAAGGTCCGCCGCGCCCGATAGCCGAATCCCTGTTGTTCCGTTCCGTTCATGTCGCCTGCCCTCCTGACGTGCGAGCGCGAGGCCGATTTCCGGCCCCGGCGCTTAACTTGGGGCGCGCCTGCCCGGGGGTATACTCCCACTCCCGAACACACCGATGCACCACACATTCCGCCGCTTGGGGCCCAGCGAGCTGCTGCCCCGCTACATTTTCGCGGAGAGCCTCTTCGCCCGTCGACGGGTCCTGGAGGTCGACGCGGTGGCCTCCACCGGGGGCGAGAGCGCGCGCTTCCTCGTGGAGCGAGGCGCCCGCGCGGTCGTGTCGTGCGACAGGGATGTAGCGGCCGTCGAAGCCGCGCAGAAGGCGCACGGCGGTCCCGCCTTGCGCTTCCGGGCCAACGTCTACGACGACTTCGAGTCGGGCAGCTTCGATGTGGTGCTCGTCGCCGACCTGGCGCCCTACGTGAAGGCGCCGGAGCTGCTGGCGGAGCTGGCGCGGCTGGTGACGAAGCAGGGCTTCCTCGTGGGCGGCCTGCGCAACGTCGCGGGGCTCGCGCTGCCCCAGTTGCTGGAGGCCGAGGAGGGCGTGCCGCCCACCTATGGTCAACTGCTGGACGCCCTGTCGGTCCACTTCGCCCAGGTGGAGGTGGCCACCCAGTCCCCGGTGCTGGGCTACCAGCTCGCCTTCGAGCGGGGCGAAGGGCTCCAGGTGGACGGCACCCTGGTGAACCACAGCGAGGCCGCCTACTTCCTGGTGGTGGCGGGGCAGGACCCGGCGCGCGTGGTGGACCCGACGTGGGTGCAGCTGCCTCCCGAGCCGCTGGCCTTCACGCGCGGCAAGCTCGATGAGGTGGTGGCGCGCGCGAAGTCCTGGGAGGAGCGCAGCGGCCGGCTGAAGGAGGCGCTGACGAAGCTCCGCGCGGAGCTGACGGACCGGGAGGCGGAGGCGGCGTCGCTGCGCCCCTCCTTGGAGACGGCCCGGGAGGAGGTGGCCCGGCTCACCGCGCAGTTGGAGCAGGCGCGGGGCAGCCAGGAGGCCCAGCGCGAGCGGGATGATTTGTCCGGCAAGCTGCGACGCCGCGAGCTGGAGCTCCAGGTGGCGCAGGAGCGGCTGGCCGACGCGGACCGGCGGCTGGCGGCGCAGCGGCTGGAGGTGGAGGCCGCGCAGCGCGCCCAGGCGGACGCGGGCGTGCAGGTGCTGGCGGCCCAGGAGTCGCTGCGGCTGGAGCGCGCTCGCCGGGAGGAGACGGCGGCCTCGCTAGAAGAGGCTCGCGAGCGGCTGACGCAGGCGTACACACAGGTGCGGGAGCTCCAGGAGGAGCAGTCCACGCTGCGCATCGAGCGCGAGCGGGACCGGCTGTCGGCCGAGCGCGCCGTGGAGCAGTCGGAGGACCGCCGGCGGGCCGCGGAGGCCGCGCGCGAGCGGGAGCTGCGCATCGCGGAGCAGTACTCGGCGGCCCTGGCGGCCGTGGAGCACCTGAAGGCCGAGGCGGCGCGGGCGGCGGAGACGTCCCGGGACGCGGGCGCTGCCGTCTCCGTGAAGGACGCGGAGCTGGCGCGCACGGCGCGGGAGCTGGTGGACGCGCGGCAGCGGACGGCCTCGGCGGAGGGGGCGCGGAAGGACGCCGAGTCGCGGCTGGAGTCGCTTCAGGCGGAGGTCCGGGGCCTGGAGACGGAGCTGGCCGCCGCTCGCGAGTCGCAGTCCCGCCTGGGCCAGGAGGTGGAGGCCCTGACGCACGCGGAGGCCTCCGCGCGCGCCACGGCGCAGAAGTGGGAGGAGTCGCTTCATCAGGCCTCGCAGCGGCTGGAGGCGCTGGAGGCGGAGCGCGCTCGGACCGAGGAGCGCCTGGGGCAGGCGCTGGAGACGGAGCGGGCCGAGCTCCAGTCCCGGCTGTCGTCGCTGGAGCGCGAGCTGGAGGACGCGCGGGCTCGGGCGACGGCGCTGGAGCGGCAGGTCCTCGATGAGGTCTCCGCGAAGGGCGAGGTCGAGGCTCGGCGGCAGGAGCTGGCGGAGGAGCGCGCGGCCCTGGTCCGGCGCGTGGTGGAGCTGGAGGCAGAGGCGTCCTCGCACGCTCGCACCGGGCGGCAGTCCTCGGAGCGCGCGGTGGAGCTGGAGGCCGCGCTTCAGGCCGCCCGCGAGGAGCTGGAGTCCGCGCACCTGGAATGGCAGGTGTCGGAGGAGCAGCTCGGGCGCGTTCGCGGGGAGCTGGACTCGGAGCGTGAGGCCCGGGCCGCGGTGGAAGAGGCGCTGCGGCTGGCGCGTGGAAAGCTGGAGGGCGCGGCGCAGCGGCTGACAGAGGCCGAGGCCACGCTCTCGCGGACCCGTGAGGCGTTGGACGCGGAGGTTGCTCGGCGCACGGACCTGGAGACCTCCCTGGCGGAGGTCCGGAGCTCGCTGGACTCCGAGCAGGAGGTGCGGGCGCGGGCGTTGGAGGCGCTGCGTGCGCAGCTCGAGGCCGAGCAGGCGCGGCGCGGCGATGCCGAGGCGACGCTCGTTGAGACTCGGGCTGGGCTGGATGAGGCTCGCCTGACGCTGACCCAGGTTCGGGGCGCGCTGGCTTCCGAGGAGGAGCGGCGCGCCCGGTGGGAGGCGGCGCTCGGGGACGCGCAGGCGCAGCTTCAAATAGAGGGGCAGGAGCGCGCGCGGCTGGAGGCTGCGCTCACCGCGGAGGCGGAGCGGCGGGCGCAGGCGGAGGAGTCGCTCGTCGGGGTTCAGGCTCGCCTGGATGAGGCGCTGGCGGTGCGCGCCCGGACCGAGGCGGAGCTGGTCTCCGCCCAGGAGGCGCTGGTTCGGCACGAGGCTCGGGGCCAGACGGCGCTTGCTGCCGAGCGTGAGGAGCGTGAGCGGCTGGCCGCGGAGCTCACCGCGATGCGGGAGCGGGCCTTTGGCGCGGACGAGGTCGTCACCCGGCTCCAGGCCGAGGCGGCTTCCGAGCGTGAAGAGCGTGTCCGGGCTCAGGAGGCGCTTGCGCAGGCTCGCACGGACCTGGACGTCGAACGCCAGGGGCGCGGCGATGGCGAGGCCGAGCTGGCCCGCGTGCAGGGCCTGCTTGGCGTGGAGCAGCAGGCTCGCTCGGGGGCGGAGGCCGCGCTGGCGCAGCTCCGGGCGACGCTCGGGGCGGAGCAGCAGTCGCTGGCCGATGCCGAAGCTTCCTTGGCCGAGGCGCGCGCGGCGCTGGCGAAGGAACAGCAGACGCGCGCCGAGACGGAAGCCGTGCTGGCGGAGTCGCGCGAGGCATTCGCGGCGGAGCAGCAGGTTCGGGCGGAGACCGCGTCTGCCCTGACTCAAACCCGTGAGGCGCTGGCGGCGGAGCAACAGGCTCGTTCGGAGAACGAGTCCGTTCTGGCACAGGCTCGCGAGGCGTTCGCGGCGGAGCAGCAGGCACGCGCCGGGACCGCGGCCCTGTTGGCTCAGTCGCGCGAGGCGTTCGCGGCGGAGCAGCAGGCACGCTCCGAGGCCGCGGCCCTGTTGGCTCAGTCGCGCGAGGCGTTCGCGGCGGAGCAGCAGGCACGCTCCGAGGCCGAGGCCCTGTTGGCTCAGTCTCGCGAGGCGTTCGCGGCGGAGCAGCAGGCACGCGCCGAGGCCGAGGCCCTGTTGGCTCAGTCTCGCGAGGCGTTCGCGGCGGAGCAGCAGGCTCAGCGTGAGGCTGTGTCCGCGCTCACCTCGGAGCAGCAGGCTCGCGCGGAGACTGAAGCCGTTCTGGCTCAGGCTCGCGCGGCGCTGGCGGCGGACCAGCAGGCCCGTGCCGAGCTTGAGACGGCCCTGTCGCAGTCGCGAGAGTCGCTGACGGCGGAGCAGCAGACGCTCATCGCGCTTGAGACCTCCCTGGCGCGGTCTCGTGAGACGCTCACAACGGAGCAGCAGGCTCGCGCGGCCATCGAGGCGGCCCTGGCCCAGGCCCGTGAGGCGCTGGCGGCGGAGCAACAGGCTCGCGCACAGGCCGAGTCTGCTTTGTCGCAGTCTCGTGCGACGCTCGAGGCCGAGCAGCAGACGCGCGCTGATACCGGTGCCGCGCTCGGACAGACTCGCTCGGCGCTGGAGTCCGAACAGCAGGGCCGTGCGGAGGCCGAAGCCGCGTTGGCGCAGGCCCGCGCGTTGCTCGAAGCCGAGCAGCGCACGAGAGCCGATGTGGAGTCCGCGCTGCAAGCGCTGCGCACGGAGACGTCCGAACGCGACCAGTCCCGGCAGGAGCGCCTGGCTGCCGCCGAACGTGTCATGGCCGAGCAGGAGCGCGCGCTCGAAGCGCAGCGCCTGGCGGCCGAGGCGCGCGAGCAGGAGCTGCGCGAGACCGTGACGCGGCTGGAGTCGGAGCGGACGTGGGCGGAGGACACCGCGAAGGAACAGCGCTCGGCGTTGGAGTCCCAGCTCTCGGAGGCTCGCGCGGCGCAGGAGTCGGACGCGGCGCGTGCGGTCGCGTTGGCTCAGTCCCTGGCGGACCTGGAGTCGGCCCGGAGCGCGGCAGATGCCCAGCTTGTTGAACGTGCGGGAATCATCGAGGCGCTGGAGACGCAGGTCACCCAACTGCGTGAACAGGTCGCGGAGCGTGAGGCGGAGGCGGGCCGTGTCAGTGAGTCGGCCGCCGAGGCTCGCGAGGCGCTGACCCGGCAGGAAGCCGCCGCGAAGGAGCGGCTCTCCTCGGTGGAACGTGAGCTGGACGACGCGCTTGCTCGGGCGGAGCGGCAACAGGGTGAAATCGAAGCGCTGGCGGCGGACCGAGACCGCGAACGGACCGCCTTGGCCGCCGCTCAGCAGGAGCTGGCGCACCTGGGCGCCGCGCGGCAGGAGACCATGCGCCTGGGGGCTCAGCTCCAGCACGCGATGGCGGCCCTGCACGAGCGGGGCATGCACATCGCCCGGCTCGACGCCGAGTTGGTGGATGCGCAAGACCGGCTCGCGGCGCAGCGGGAGAACGCCGAGTTGCTCATGGTGCAGCTCGAGACGGCGCGGCGCTTCGCGGGCAAGGCCACCGCGATGGAGAACTCGCTCGAAGCCGAGCGTGCCGCGCTGGAGACGCTGCGGAACGAGCTGGCCCGCGCGACCGAGGCCGCCGCCTCGGAGCAGGCGAGGGCGATTGCGCTGGAGGCCCAGCTCACCGACTCCGCGGAGGGACTGACGCGCGCTCGTAGCGAGCTGGAGGCCCAGCGCGCCGAACTCGAAGCGCAACTCGCGGACGCCATCGCTCGGTCCGACGCTCAGCGTGCATCGCTTGAAGCTCGACTCGCCGACGCTGACGAACGGGCCAACGCGCTCCGCGCGGAGACGGAGCAGCAGCTCGCGGACGCCTTCGCGCGTTCTGACGCTCAGCGTGCCGAGCTCGAAGCGCGGCTCGCGGACGCTGTCTCTCGTTCCGACGCTCAGCGTGCGGAGTCGGAGCAGCAGCTCGCGGAGGCTGCTGCTCGCACCGAGACCGAACGTGCGGCCCTGGAGGCGCAGTTGGCGGAGGTCACGGCCCGCGCAGCAGCGCAGCGTGGCGAACTTGAGGCCCGGCTCGCGGAGGTCGTGGCCCACGCCGAGGCACAGCGCGCCGAGTCCGAGACCCGGCTGGCCGACCTGGACGCCCGCTTCGAAGCACAGCGAGCGGACCTGGAGTCGCGGCTCGCCGAGGCCTCCGCGCGGCTCAACGCGCAACTGGCGGAGGCCAGCGACCGCGCGGCCCAGCTCTCCGACACCGCGGACCGCGCCCAGGCCGACAGGGCCACATTGGAATCCCGCGTCGCCGAGCTCACGTCCCAGCTCGAGGTGCTCCGCGCCGACCTGACCACCGCGACGGAGCGGGCGGCCACGCTCCAGGCCGCCCAGGAGCGCCTCGCCCGCGCGGACTCCGACCGCGAGCGCCTCCAGTCCGACCTGTCGGTCGCCCGCGCCGCCCGGGTCCGCCTGGAAGGCCGCGTCACCGCCCTGGAAGCCGCGTCCACCGACGCCGTCCGGATCCTCGACGCCGAGCGCGCCGAGCGCACCCGCCTGGCCCAGGCGCTCGAAGTGGCCACGCAGCAGCTCCAGAATCACGACGGCAGCGCCGCGGGACAGCTCGCATTGCTCCAGACGGAGCGTTCCCAGCTCGAAGAACAGCTCCGGGGCCTCGATGCCCGGTTCCAGTCCCAGAAGGCCCGCGTGGACGCGCTGGAGGCGGAGCGCGCCGAGCTCCTGTCCACCGTGGAGTCCCTCAAGGTGTCCTCCCAGCCCGAGGACGTGCTGGAGCTGGCCGCGGAGCTGGAGCTCCTCCAATCCCTGGTGGAAGACCTCCAGCAGAAGCTCGCGGACCGCGAGGCCGAACTGGCTTCCGCGCAGCGGCTGGCGGCGCGCGCGGACAGCTTCGCCCAACTGGACGCGCCCGAACCGGCCAGGAACGAGCTCGCCGGGACGGAGCAGGGCGCCAAGGCCCCGGCGCGGCGTCCCCGAGGCGCGGTGCCCGCGCTGGACCTGCCGCCCCAGAAGATGCCCCCGAAGCCGGACGAGCGCGAATAGCCGCTCGCGACTAGGATTGCGCCCGTGGAAGCTCGCGAGCGCATCTTCAAGTACCAGGGCCTGGGCAATGACTTCGTCGTGCTGGACCGGCGCGGCTCCGGCGAGGACATCGACGCCGCCACGTCGCGGTGGATGTGCGACCGGCGCCTGGGCATCGGCGGGGACGGCGTGCTGGCGCTGCTGCCCTCCGAGCGTGGCGTCGCCCGGATGGTCGTGCACAACGCGGACGGCAGCATCGCGGAGATGTGCGGCAACGGCCTGCGCTGCGCGGTGAAGTTCCTGGTGGACGACTCGGGCCAGGCGCCGGACCACCTCGACGTGGAGACCGGGGCGGGCGTGCTCACCTGCTACCCCGCGTATGGGGAAGGCGGCGTGGTGGCCGTGGACATCTCCATGGGCCCCGCCCGGCTGGTCGCCCCCAACCTGCCGTCGGGCGTCACCGGCCAGCCCTTCCTGGATGCCGTCGTGCCGGGCCATCCGCCCCTGCGCGCCTATGCGGTGAGCATGGGCAACCCCCACATGGTCCTCCTGGACCAGCCGCTGGAGAGCGCCTCGCGCCTGGGGCCCCTGCTGGAGCGGCACCCGTCCTTCCCGGACCGGACCAACGTGGAGTTCGTCCGTGTGGACGCGGACGGCCTCACCGTGGTGGTCTGGGAGCGAGGCTGCGGCCTCACCCAGGCCTGTGGGACGGGCGCCTGCGCGTCCGCCGTGGCCGCCGTGCTGGCCAACCGGCTCCCGGCGGACGCCTGGCTGCGCGTCACCCTCCCAGGGGGAGACCTGCGCATCCGCGTCCCCGCCGACCTGTCCGACATCCGCCTCCGTGGACCGGTGGCCTTCGTCTTCGAGGGCGTTGTCGCGGTTGCCTCGGGCCGGTAACCTCCCGCGTTCCTCTCGCCCCCAGGTCAGAACGCGCCGTGGCCGGACCCATCCTCGTCGTCGACGACGACCTGTTCTTCCGTCAGCTCGCCAGCGACCTGCTCACGCATAACGGGCATCGCGTGGTGGCCGTGGAGAACGCAACGCTCGCGCTCGAAGAGGCGGCCCGCACACCGTTCGACCTGGTCATCACCGATGTGGTGATGCCGGGCGTGGACGGCTTCGCCCTCACCGCGCGCCTGCGCGAGCGGGACCCCGACCAGGAGGTCATCCTCGTCAGCCAGCGCACCGACATCCGGGGCTCGGAGGTGGCGCTGCGCTCGGGCGCCGCGGACTGTCTCACCAAGCCGGTGGACGCCAACGACATGTTGCTGGCCGTGGACCGGGCCCTGGAGCGCGCGTCCCTGCGCCGCGAGCGGACGCAGCTTCGCGACGAGAACCTGGAGTTCGCCCGCTTCCACAACCTGCACCAGCGCTGCCTGGAGCTGCTGTCCCATCCCGACCTGGAGTGGCTCCAGGAGCGGCTCACCTCGGAGCTGGCGGCCATCTGCGACGCGCAGAGCGCCGCGCTGTGGGTGGTGGACGACCGGGGTGACCTGGTGCTGCGCGCCTACCGCGGGCTGCTGGACCGGCAGTTCCTCGCGGAGAAGATGAGCCCGGAGGGGCCGCTGTCCGGGCGGCTGCGGGAGGCCCAGCCGTGGATGGCCCGCGACGAGCGCTCGGCGGTGATGTACGTGCCCCTGGTGGCGTCGGGGGAAGTCGTCGGCCTGGCGCAGCTCTCCGACCCGCTGTCGGGGGACTTCCGGCCCGAGCACACGCGCGATGCACGCGTGCTGGGCGACTTCGCGGCGGTGGGCCTGAAGAACGGCCGGAAGATGCTCGCGCTCCAGCGCCTGGGCCTGAGGGACCGCGAGACGGCGGCGTACAACCTCAGCTACTTCACCGACTACGCGTCCAAGGAGATCTACAAGGCCCGGCGCTACGGGCGGACGTTCTCCCTGCTGACCTTCTCCATCGACAACCTGCCGCTGGTGCGCGTGCGCCAGGGCGCGGCGGACGCGAAGAAGGCGGTGCGCGGCATCATCAAGGCGCTCAGTAAAATCATCCGCGACTCGGACGTCATCGCGAAGGCGAGCGACCAGGAGTTCTACCTGCTGCTGCCGGAGACGGACTTCTTCGGGGCGCTGATGTTCGTGCGCCGCGCGGTGGCCGCCGTGCGCGAGGAGCCCGAGGCCATGGAGGTGGACCAGCGCCTCCCGCTGGCGCTGGTGGGCGGGGCCAGCACCTTCCCCAAGGACGGCGAGGACTTCGACGAGCTGGTGCACCGCTGCCGCCGCCGCATGGACGAGCGGCGCGCGTCGTTGCAGCGCCGGCTGATGCTGGACGGGCTGCCCTTCTGGGACGAGGTGGACCTGCTGCTGGGCACGCCGAACAGTCCCCGGCTGCCGGTGGACGAGCGCTCCGAGCCGAGCCGCCGGGGCAAGGTGTCCGACGTCCTCTTCGACGAGCTCCAGGCGGAGATTGCCCGGGAGATGATGCGAGACCCGGGCTCGCGGGGCCTGCTGTACGTGGGCGGGCCGGAGATTCGCACGGACCTGAACATCGCCGCCGGGCTGGAGTCCGCGCCGCCCGACCTGTCGTCGCGCATCTACCTGCTGGGGCGCCGCGTCGACCTGGAGTCACACCCCGCGCTGACGCCCGTGTTCCTGGAGGGCGACGACCGCATCGCGCGGCACGAGTTCATCCTCTGGCTCTCCGAGAACGCGGCCTACGCGCTCATCCAGCGGCGGGGCCACGGCGCGACGTGGGGATTCCACACCTCGGACACCGCGGTGGTGGACGGGCTCATCTCCAAGCTGCAGGCCGAATACGACCTGCAGCCCTACTGATACGAAGCGGAGCGCCACCGTGGCCCCGGTCCGGAAGATCCTCATCGCCGACCCCGACCTCGAGTCCGTGCGCGCGCTGTCACGCGCGCTGCGCACCAAGGGCTATCAGGTGCACTACGCGCCGGATGGCTCGCGGGCGCTGGAGGTGGCCGTGCTGCGCCACCCGGACCTCACGCTGTTCGACGAGGGCTGCCGGCTGCTGGACGCGCGCACCTTCATCCAGATTCTGCGCACCAACCCGCGCACCGAGGACATCCCGGTGGTGCTCACCACCTCGAGCTTCGAGTCGGACCGGCTGCGCGGCCTGCGGGACGGCTACCTGCGCAAGCCCTTCAACCTGGACGAGGTGCTCAGCCGCATCGAGCACATCTTCCGGCGCAGCGAGGCGGCGAAGGACCTCAAGAGCGAGCAGCAGGAGATCGAAGGCTCGCTGAGCCAGCTCAGCATCCCGGACTTGATGCAGCTGTTGGGCATGAACCGGCGCAGCGGCCGGCTGACGCTGGAGCGCGGCAACGACCGGGGTGAGATTTCCGTCGTCGAAGGCCGCCCGGTGAACGCGAAGCTGGGGCGCGTGGAAGGGGAGAAGGCCCTGTTCCGCCTGCTCGCGTGGGTGGATGGGACGTTCACCTTCTCTCCCGGAGGGAACACGGCGCGCCCGCGCATCAACCGCGGCATGGATGACTCGCTGCTGGAGGGCATGCGCCAGTCGGACGAGGTGAACCGGCTGATGCCCGGCCTGCCGCCGCGCCACACGCGGCTGATGCTGGCGCCGGACGCGGACCTGCAGGGAGACCAGCACCCGGTGACGCAGCAGGTGGTGGACCTGCTCCGCCAGCCACGCGCCCTGGGCGAGGTGCTGGACCTGGCGCCGGCCACGGATTTGGAGGTGCTCAACGTCCTCTCCACGCTCATGCAGCGGGGCGTGGCGAGGGCCGCGGACGGGGACGGCGTGGAGGCGGCGTCCGGTGAGCTGCTGGGCGCGGCGGAGGTCCACGCGCTGCGCGGCCGGATTCTCCGCACGCGGGCCCCGGCGAAGGTGGCCACCGCGAAGATCTTCGTGTGCGGCAGTGGCGCGAGCGCCGCCCGGCGCATCCTCTCCCGCATGCCCGGCATGGAGGCGCTGTCCGCCGAGCCCTCCGCCGTGAAGAGTGGCTTCGGCACGCTGGGGCGCCTGGTGCTCAGCGAGGTGCTGCGCCTGGACTTCTGCGTGCTGCCCCCGGCGGAGGCGGCGCGTCCGCTGTGGCGTCCCTTCACGGCGGGCGCCATGGGCGCGCTGCTGATGGACGTGGCCGAGCCCTCGGTGCGGCTCGCGCACTACCTGGCCTGGGAGGTCCGGATGCCGGTGGTGGTGGTGGGCGCGGAGGTCCCCGCGGCGCTGCAGGGGGCTCCCGCGGGGGCCCTGGGCGCGGCGGATGACCTGGCGGACGCGCTGCGCTCACTGCTGGTCCAGGCGCTCAACCCGGCGCCGACGCTGCCCGGCGTGCCCCAGGTGCAGCGGGCCGCCGCGTCCATCGTGTAGCGCGAGGCCGCGGCGGCGCGGAAGCTCACTCGTTCCACGATTTGAGGGGCCCCACGACGGCGATTCGCTGGGGGTCGTCCGGATCGACGCGCACTTCGAGCTGCAGGCCGCGCTTCACGTAGCCGATGTTCCAATCATGCGTCCGGCTCAAGAGCCGCACCGGGTACGGGCCATTGAAGGGAATCTTCACGTCCAGCTCGAGCAGGTAGAAGGAGCTCCCTTCGTAGCTCAGCGCCGTGTGCGTCACGGTGACGATGGTGGCCTCCGCGGCGAGGCCCGTGTGCCGGAGGCGGGCGTTCTTCGCTTCGGCGTGGACGAGGAAGTGGATGAAGCCGAAGTACGCGAGGAGCGCCACCACGGCGACGCCGCCGATCACCACGTAGTCATTCCGGAGGAACTGCAGGAGCCCTTCGTCCACGAATCACCTCGGTGCGAGCCCCGCCGCTACGGGAGAGAACCTTTTTAAGCGTCCACTGAGATGGACGACAGGAAAGGACCTGTCAGGTGAGGCGCCATGCGCATCGGGGGGAGCGGCGGACAGGGCGCGGGCGTCCCTGGGGCGTGGATGCGAAGTCCCCCAACCCACGGGATTCTCACGTCGTTTCCCCGGTGGATGAACCCAGCGCTCGGGCGTCCGGAGGTGTAGGCTCAGCGGGTATCCCAGGACTCACACGAATCCCCATGCAGCAGAAACTCGCCGCAGACATGTCGACCACCGCGGGCCGCGCACAGGCCGGGCAGAGCCCGGTGGCGCTCTCCGTGCCCGCCCTGACGATTGTGTCCCATCCCCAGCCGCAGCGCATCGGCGAGCGGCTGCTCCTGGAGGTGCTCGCGTCCCAGGGGCGTACGGCGGCCCTGTCTCGCAACGCGCCGGACTTCTCCCGGCCCGGGGGGCTCATGGCCCTGCCGTTGGGAGACCCCTTCCTCAGCCGCAAGCCCGTGGAGTTCGAGCCCGGCCCGCGAGGCGGCCTCCGGATGCTGGTGCCGGAGGACGGCACCCAGGTGCGCGTGGCGAACGAGCCCGTCCAGGGCGGCCGGGAGTTCTCCCGGGAGGAGCTGTCCGCCGGGGTGCCGCTGGTGCTGGCGGACCGCGTGGTGCTGCTGCTCCACCTGGCCTCGTCCTTCCGTCAGCCGGGCGTGCTGGACCTGGGCATCGTCGGCCACGGCGAGGGCAGCCACCGCGTGCGCGAGGACATCATCCGGGTGGCCGACCTGTCCGTGCCGGTGCTCATCCGCGGCGAGACGGGCACGGGCAAGGAGCTGGTGGCGCGCGCCATCCACGCCAGTGGCCCCCGCCGCGCCGGGCCCTTCGTCAGCGTCAACCTGGGGGCGCTCGCCAAGGAGCTGGTCGCCGCGGAGCTCTTCGGCGCGCAGCGCGGGGCCTATACGGGCGCCAGCCGGGACAGGGAAGGCTACTTCCGCGCCGCCGAGGGCGGCACGCTCTTCCTGGATGAGGTCGGCGAGGCGCCGCCCGAGGTGCAGGCCGCGCTGCTGCGCGTGCTGGAGACGGGTGAAATCTATCCGGTGGGCGGCCATACGCCGGTGCCCGTCGACGTCCGGCTGGTCTCCGCCACGGACGCGCACCTGGAGGCCCGCATCCAGGAGCGCACCTTCAAGGCCCCGCTGCTGCACCGGCTGGCCGGCTTCGAAATCCTGGTGCCTCCGCTGCGTGAGCGCCGTGAGGACATTGGCCTGCTCTTCCACCACTTCGCTCGCCAGGAGCTGGAGGTCATGGGGGAGGGCGGTCAGCTGACGACCTCGGACGCGCGCGCCGAGCCCTGGCTGCCCGCGGCCCTGGCCGTCCGGCTGGTGCGCCATGCGTGGTCCGGCAACATCCGCCAGCTGCGCAACGTCACCCGGCAGCTCGTCATCGGCAGCCGGGGCACGCCAGGGCTGCGCGCCGATGCGCGGCTGGAGCAGGTGCTGGACGCGGACGCGCAGCCCGTCCCCGGACGGCCGTTGACCGTGCGCACGGGAGACGAGGCGGGGGACGGCGCCAAGGCCCCGCGGCGCAAGCCCGCGGACGTGGGCGAGCAGGAGCTGCTGGAGGCCCTCCGCGCGTGCTCCTGGGACCTCAAGGCCACCGCGGACTGGCTGGGCATTCCCCGGCCGTCCGTCTACGTCCTCATCGACAAGAGCTCGCTGCTGCGGACCGCGCGGGACTTGAGCCCGGAGGAAATCACCCGCTGCTTCCACGAGTGCGAGGGCGACCTCGACCGGATGGTGCAGCGGCTGGAGGTCTCCCGGCGCGCGCTCCAGCGGCGGGTGCGGGAGCTGGGCCTCAGTGGTGGGTAGTGCTGGCTGACACGTCAACTCGAACCTGGTGGGTTCGGTTGACGCGTCCAGGTGCTTCCGGAAGACGTCACCTGATGCGTTTCTTCGAGCGCGCCTCGTGCCCGACCTGTTTGGTACGGTGCCTGCATTTCAGCCACGACAGCAGTTCATCACCCGCCCCAGTGGGGCACAGGAGCCACGGCCCATGGCCATCGTCACCGTTGTCATCAAGAAGTCGGGGAACCTGAGCTACATCCCCAACAACAAGGTCCGGCACGGGGATACCGTCCGCTTCTGGATCGACACGTCGAGTGGTGTCACCAGCGCGGTCGTGCAGCCCCCCGCGTGCCTCGACGACACGGCGTCGATCTCCTTGGATAACTCCTCCAGCCTGAAGGAGACGAAGGACGATGCGGTCTCTGAGTCGGCCGCGGTCGGCACGTATTCGTTCACGGTGGATGTCTCGCCCTCATCCGGGTCGTCGCGCCTGGGCAGCGAGCTGGAGACGAAGAACGGCAACCTCGACGTGACGACGGACCCGCCGGAGCTCTAATCCCCCGTCCGCTTCACGGCGTTGGAGGGCCGGCCAGTGGCTCGCGAGCCGCGACGAGCCGGCTCCTCCATTCGTGCTCCAGCAGGGGATTGCGGACCAGTGCCTGCCGCAACGCCTCCTGGCCTTCGGTGCGCCACGCCTGTCGCTGTGCCAGGGCGGCGGGCGTGTCCGCCATGGCCGTCAGCACGCCGCCACGAAGCGCCAGGGCACGGGCCCAGCCGGGACGGGCCTTCAAGACCTCGTCAACGAGCGTCAGGCCTCGCGACAGCAAGGGCCCCGGATCCGCGCCAGCGCGTTGCCGCCACTCGGCCCAGGTGAGCTGGAAGCGCGCGGCCGCCAGCCGGTAGTCGTGGCGCCGGGGCTCCAGTGACAGGGCCTGCTGGAACGCCTCGGCCGCGGCTTCGAAGTCCATCTCCCGTGCGGTGTTCCTCCGCGCCAGCCAGCGGGCCTTGAGGGCCCGGACCTCGCCCGTGTTGCGCCAGGTGTGGCCCATGCGTGAGTTCAGCGAGGTGGCGCGCGTCAGTGACTCCTCGGCCCGGGCCAGCGCCTGGCGTGGCTCTCCGCCGCTCTCCAGGCTCCAGGTGGCCAGCAGCGTCTGGATGCGCCCCAGGTTGGCCCAGAGGTCGGCGTCTCCCTCCTGGAGCGCGAGCGCCTGCCGGTAGGCCTCCACGGCGGCACGGCCGCTGGAGCGCGGGTCCTCCCCGCGCGCGGCCTGGAAGGTGGCTCGCCGCGTCCACACCTCACCCAGGTTGTTGTGGGCGTAGACCTGCCTGGGCGCCAGCGCCCGGGCATCCTCGAAGGCCGCCTGGGCCTGCTGGAGCAAGGGCTCGGTGTCGCCGCCTTCCTCCCAGCGCTGCTCGGCCTGCCACAGCAGCGCCGCGCCCAGCCCGTTGTGCAGCGGGGGGAGCTTCGCGTTGATGCCCAGGCCCTGGCGGAACAGCGCCAGCGCCTGCGCCAGGTCGGCTTCGTGGGGCTCGCCGTGGCTCCAGCGCCAGCGCGCCAGCTGCTCGGAAATCTCCGCGCCGCGGAAGCACGCCACGACGTTGCCGGGGTTGAGGGCCAGCGCCTTCGCCAGCGCGTCGCGGGCCCGCGTCAAATCCCCCGCGGCGTCGGCGGCGCGTGGATTGGAGGCCCGGCGGCGCAGGGCGTTGCCCAGGTTGATCCACGCGTCCGCCTGGCCCTCCCGCACGCGGATGGCGGCGAGGTACGCGTCAATCGCCTTGCCCTGGTGCTCCAGCGGGTCCACGCCGCGCTCGGCCTCCGCGTCCGCCCACACCTGGTAGGTCAGGCCCAGGTTGGCGTGGAAGGCATAGTCGCGCTCCTCGGGGCGCAGGCGCTCGAAGGCCTCGATGGACAGGCGGAGCTGCTCGCCCGGGTCCTGCCCGCGCTCCTGGCGGTAGCGGGCCCACAGGCGGTGGGTGATGGCCAGCTCCAACGCGACGCGGTCGCTGGGCGGCGCCAGGGCCAGGGCCTCGCGCGCGGCGCGGATGGACTTCTCCAGCAGCGGCTCGGCGTCCTCGCGTCCCTGTCCGGCGCGCTGCTCCGCGAGCCGGCGGTGCAGGCGGGAGAGGACGACGAGCGAGCGGTGGTGGTCCGGCGCGGCGGTGAGCGCGCGGGTCGCCGCCTCCACGCCGCGCTCGTAGTGGGGCAGCACGTTGCCTTCGCCGTACAGCTCCATCACCAGCGCGGCCAGCTCCAGGCGCGCCAGGACGTAGTGGCCCGTCGGCTGGCTCTCCGCGGTGGCGACGGCGGCGGCGTAGGCGCGGCGGCCCGCGTCCAGGTCCTCCTGCGAGCCCGCCTTGTCGCCCTGGTGCCAGCGCTGCGTGGCCCGCGCCAGCAGCACGTCGCCTTGCAGCAGGGGCGCTTCGTAGAACCAGGGCTGCGCGCGGCCCATGGCCTCCAGGTGGGCCAGGGCCTCTTCATGGCGGCCCTCGTAGAAGGCGAACAGCGCCTTCACGTACAGCGGCGGGACGGGGACGTCGGGGCCTTCGGCCTGGCGCAGGTAGGCCAGGGCGGGGTCGCGGTAGCGCTGCTCCAGCTCCTTGCGGCGGACCTCGCGCTGCTCGGGGCTGCGGCGCTCCACGTCCAGCAGCAGCCGCTCCTGGTAGAGGTCCCCCAGCACCTGCGCCAGCGCCCAGGCCACCCGGGGCTCGCGGTAGCCCTGGGCCCACGCGGCCTCCAGGCGCCTGCGCGCGGCGTCCCGCTCATCCAGCACGAGCGACGCGCGGCCCAGGGCGTACTGGCCGGGGCCCAGCGCGTGGGGGCCCGCCTCGCGCACCTCGGCCTCCAGCGTGGCCATGCTGGCGCGCAGCTCGCGCCGGTCCTCGCGGGTGTCGTGCAGGCGGGACAGGGCGGAGTAGCGCGCCGAGGCCTCGATGCGCTCCACCCGCTCGGTGAAGCGGCGCGTGAGGCGCTCGCGCTCGGCCACCTCGCCGCGGGCGATGCCCGCCTGGATGAGCGCCAGCAACACCACCGTCAGGGCCGCGGTGCCCAGCGTCAGCGCCACCCGGTGCTTGCGGGCCTTGCGGCGCAAGCGGTAGCCCAGGCCCTGGCGCGCGAGGACGGGCTCGCCTTCGAGGAACCGCTCCAGGTCCTCCGCCAGCGCCCGCGCCGAGTCGTAGCGGGCGGGCCGCTGCTTCTCCAGGCACTTGAGGACGATGGCCTCCAGGTCCGACGGGATGTCCGCGTCGAGCGCGCGCGGCGGGGCCGGCTCCTCGTGCTGGAGCCGGGTGATGACCTCCGCCTCGGTGGCGCCGGTGAAGGGCGGCCGTCCGGTGAGGAGCGAGTAGAGCGTGGCGCCCAGCGCGTAGATGTCCGCGCGCCGGTCCAGGCGGGACACCTCGCCGCGCGCCTGCTCCGGGGCCATGTAGTGCGGGGTGCCCTGGACGGCGTTGGGCGCGGCGCCTTCCTCGCGCCAGTCGCGCGCCAGACCGAAGTCCATGACGAAGGGGGCCAGCCCGCCGTCCTCGGTGCGCTCCACCAGGATGTTGCCGGGCTTGATGTCGCGGTGGATGAGGCCCGCGCCGTGGGCGGCGTGCACGCCCTCGGCGGCCTGGCGCAGCACCAGCACCTTCTGCTCCAGCGTGAGCGAGCGCGCCAGTTGTCCCAGCGGCTGGCCGTCCACGAAGCGCATGGCGATGTAGCCCCGGCCGCGCACCTCGCCAACCTCGTACACCTCACACACCCGTTCGTGCCGGACGCGGGCCTGCGCGCGGGCCTCGGAGAGGAATCGCCGGGCCAGCTCCGGGTCGTCCCCGCGCACGAACTTCAGCGCCACGTTGCGGCGGAGCATCGGGTCATACGCCAGGAACACCCGGCCCATGCCACCCTGGCCCAGGAAGCGCACGGGCTGGTAGCGGTCCCAGTCCGGCACCGGGAAGGTGGGCCCGTCCGGCTCCACGGCGGAGGGCGGGGCCACGCCCGGGGTGTCGGGCGTCAGCGTGGCGGCCTCGAGCGGACGGCCGGCGCCCGGGTCCGTGCTCTCGGAGGCGAGCTCGCCACGCAGCGCCACCAGGGAGTCTTCCGACAGCCGGCCTCGCTCCCGCAGCAGCTCCAGGGGGCCGCGCCGCAGGCGGAGCGCCTCCTCACGCAGGACCGCCACCTCCTCGCCGGAGAGCAGCCCTTCGTCCATCGCGAGGAGGAGCTCCTCCTCGTACGTCTCACTCAATCGCCCCGCCGCGTGCACGGCCCCAGCATATGGGCTGGCGCGTGGCGGGGGGAAAATCCGCCGGGAGGTCCACGAGGCCGGCGGGGGGGCCTCTGAGGGAGATGTGGACCTCCCGACGGAAAGGTGTCGCGGTCAGCCCTTAACTTCGCTTCCTCCGGCGAAGGCCAAGCAGGCCGAGGAGCGCCAGCCAGGACGCGGCGGGAGCCGTGCTGCAGCCACCACCGGCGAAGGCCCGGGTGAGCTCCACCGTCCACGAGAACGCCGCGGGCGTGCTGTCCACGTTGCCCGCGCGGTCCGTGGCCCGCACGCGCAGGGTGTGCTGGCCCTCGCCCACGTCATAGCTGTCCCGGCAGGGCTCGAAGGGGCCCCCGTTCAAGCTGCACGCGTACGTGACGTCGTCCTCGGAGGCGTCGTACTCGAAGGTCGCCGTCCGGTCGCCGCCGCGCGAGGGCGGCGTGCGCGGGAGGAACGTGTCGGGCTCCTGGGTGTCGATGCTGAACTCGCTGGGCGCGGAGGGCTCGCTGGTGCGGCCCCCGTTGTCGGTGGCGGTGGCCGTCACCGTGTGCGGGCCCTCCTCCAACGGCTGGCTCGGCGTGCAGCTCCACGCGCCCACGTCGTTGGTGGTGGTGGTGCAGAGCACCGTGTCGCCCTCGTACACCGTCACCACCGTGCCCGGCGCGGACGTGCCGCTCAGGGGCGGCGTCGACGTGTTGAGCACCGCGCCGTCGGCGGGCCCGGTGATGACCGGCGGCTCCGTCGTGGACAGGGTGATGGTGAAGGTGACGGGCGTGGAGGTGGGGCCAGGGCTGCCACCCGGAGGCGTGCCGGTGGCCGTCACCGTGTGCGGGCCTTCGGCCAGGGGCGTGGTGGGCGTGCAGCTCCAGTTCCCCGCCGCATCGGCCGTGGCGGTGCAGAGGACGGCGCCGCCCTCGTACACCGTCACCTCGTCTCCCGGCGTCGCCGTGCCGCTCAGCACGGGCGTCTGCGTGTCCAGCACCGCGTCCGGCGCGGGGCCGGTGATGACCGGAGGCGCGGACGGCGAGTCGTCGATGATGAAGTCCACCGTCGTGGCCGTCTGCGGCGCGCCCGGGAAGGTGGAGGTGACGACGGCGGTGTGCGGCCCTTCCTCCAGGTCCGGCGGCAGCATGCAGCTCCAGTTCCCCTCCGCGTCGGCGACGACCGTGCACACCGGGGCGGGGTCGCCGTCCAGGTACACGTCCACGGTGGCGCCCGGCGTGGCGGTGCCCTCCAACTCCTCACCGGCGGTGCCGCCCGGCGTCGGGGGCGTGACGACAGGGGCCGTCTGGCAGATGGAAAGCGCGTCCACGCGGAACGTCACCGCCGTGTCGGAGTTGTTGGCCAGGTCGCAGTCGGTGTCGACCAGCGCGACGCGCACGTCGCCCGTGGCCGCCGTGAAGTCGCGGGACAGGGGGAAGCCCAGGGGCATGGCCTCGGCGCGCGTGGCCGACCCCGGACCACCAGTCGGTGTGCGGCCCAGCGAGAAGCCCTGGACCTGGGTGCCCGCGTTGGCGTTGACGCCGATGATGCCGGGGTACCAGTTGGCGCCACCCGAGTAGCTCACCGCGCCGGCCACGTACCGGATGCGGTAGCGGCCCGGCACGCCCAGCCCGGCCTGGATGGCCGCGTCAGGCAGCACGGGGGCGTCGATGTCCGACACCTGCGTGCAACTCGCGTTGCCCTGTCGGGTGATGAACACGCTGACGTCCGCCGTCTGGCACGCGGCGCCGCTCTCCACGGTGCACGAGGCGGAGCAGCCGTCCCCGTTGGCCGTGTTGCCGTCATCGCAGGCCTCGCTGTCCGCCTGGATGCCGTCACCGCACGTCATGGCGCACACCGACGGGATGCCGGTGCAGCCGAACCCGTCCTCGATGGCGCAGGTGGCCGAGCAGCCGTCGCCCGCCGTGGTGTTGCTGTCATCGCAGAGCTCCCCCTCGTCGAGGACGCCGTTGCCGCAGGCGTTGGGGCTGGTGCAGGTGTTGGTGGTGGGGTTGCAGATGCCGCCTTCGCAGACGCCAGACGCATTGCAGGGCTGGCCGTCCTCCAGGAGGCAGCGCGAGGAGCAGCCGTCACCGTTGTTCAGGTTGCCGTCGTCACACACCTCGGCGCCGGCGCGGACGCCATCGCCACAGGTGGTGGCGCAGGCGCTGGGCGCGCCGCTGCACGAATAGCCATCCTCCACGCGGCAGCTTCCGCTGCAGCCGTCGCCGCTGTCGAAGTTGCCGTCGTCGCACGCCTCGCCGCTGTCCACCGTGCCATTGCCGCAGGTGAAGAAGCACTGGTTGCCAGCGCCAGGGCAGCTCCAGCCCGGCTCCACCGAGCAGGTGGTGTTGCAGCCGTCGCCCGCCGTGGTGTTGCCGTCGTCACACGCCTCGGCGCCCGCGCGGATGCCGTCGCCGCAGAGGGTGGCGCAGGTGCTGGGCGCGCCGCTGCACGTGTAGCCCGTCTCCACGCGGCAGGCCGTCGAGCAGCCGTCGCCGTTGGTGTCGTTGCCGTCGTCGCACGTCTCGTTCACGTCCAGGGTGCCGTTGCCGCAGCTGGCGACGCAGACGGACGGGCCGGTGGAGGGCGTGCTGCAGGCGTAGCCATCCTCCACGCGGCACTCGGTGCCGCAGCCGTCCTGCGGGTCCAGGTTGCCGTCGTCGCACTGCTCGCCCGGGTCCACGTCGCCGTTGCCGCAGGTGAGCACGCAGGCCTGGCCCGGGGCGGGGCAGGCGTAGCCCAGCTCCAGGGTGCAGGCGTTGGAGCAGCCATCACCCAAGGTGGTGTTGCCGTCGTCGCACAGCTCACCCGCGTCCATCCGACCATTGCCGCACAGGGGCGCGCAGGTGGACGGAGCGCCCTGGCACTCGTAGCCGCGCTCGATGCGGCACGCCGAGGAGCAACCGTCCGAGTCGTAGGCGTTGCCGTCATCGCACTGCTCGCCCGGGTCGATGTCGCCGTCGCCGCAAGTCATCAAGCAGGCCTGGCCCGGGGTGGGGCAGGCGTAGCCGGACTCCACGCGGCAGCTCGCGTTGCAGCCGTCGCCCACCGTGGCGTTGCCGTCGTCGCACTGCTCCCCCGGGTTCAGCGTGCCGTTGCCACACGTCTGGGCGCAGGCGCTGGGCTGGCCGGTGCAGCCGTAGCCCGGCTCGATGCCGCAGGAGGCGGAGCAGCCGTCACCGTTGGCGGTGTTGCCGTCGTCACACTCCTCGCGCAGGGACACGGCGCCGTCGCCGCAGCGGTCGTCGTACGCGTCCACGAACAGGTAGCGGAAGGCGTTGGGTTCGGTGGCGGCGTTCTCGTTGCAGAGCTCGATGCGGTTGAGGCCCGCGCGCCACGGCGCGTTGGCGCCGAACTCGCGGAAGATGTTCTTCTGCCAGGGCTGGCCCGCCGGCTCGTTGACGACGGTGGGCGTGAAGTCCTGCCCGTTCACCCGCGCGCTGTCGAACTGGTTGTCGTTGAAGGTGGCCAGCCGCAGACGGAACTGCGAGACGTTGGTCGTCGAGGGCACCATGAAGTCCTGGTACACGCAGACAGGCGCGCCCAGCGGCGCCGCCATGAAGCGGGCCGTCTGGATTTCCTGGGGCCAGTCGTTGGCGGACCGCGAACCGGTGGCCGCGCCCGTGGTGGTGCCCGTGTAGAACCAGTGCGGATCCGGGCCGACCTCCAGCCGGCGGTTGTTCTCGTCCACGCCGGTGTTGAAGACCGTCACGCCCGCGCGCACGCAGCGGCTGGGGCTGCCGGCGCAGGCGAAGCCAGACTCCACCTCGCACAGGCGGCTGCAGCCGTCGCCCTCGAAGCGGTTGCCGTCGTCGCAGACCTCCTGCGCGTAGGACGGGTGGGCGCGGTTGTCGAACACGCCGTTGCCACACAGGGACAGGTCGCAGGTCGCCGTGCAGTCGGAGCCGTCGCTGTCGCAGGCCTCGCCGGAGTCGACGACGCTGTCGCCGCACAGGCTCGCCAGCGAGCAGGGACGCCCGGGCACGTGGCACAGGTAGCCTGCCTCGAGGGTGCCGGTGGCGGAGCAGCCGTCGCCGCTGGTGGTGTTGCCGTCGTCACACTCCTCGCCGGGCTCGAGCTGGCCGTCTCCGACGAGGGAGGCGGACCGGCTCACGAGCACGGGCTCGGTGGGGGCCGGGGCTGTGCGGGCGCCGCCCGAGTCACAGCCGGTCAGGGATGAGAGCAGCGCGAGACAGAGCGCCGCCGTCTTGAAGAGGACACGCGTTTTCATGGGGATGTCTGCCTCGGTTCTCAGTGGGTGTCGGGAGAGGGCTCGCCCTGTTGCGTCTGCACGCCCTCTGCGTCGCCGACGATCTTGAACTCCACGCGACGGTTCTTCGCGCGGCCCTGGGTGGTGTCGTTGTCGGCGATGGGCTGGGACGGACCGAAGCCCTTGGACTCCAGCCGCTCCCGAGCCACGCCCTTGCTCACCAGGTAGTGCACGACGGCGTCGGCGCGGCGCTGGGACAGGTCCAGGTTGTAGTCAGCGTTGCCGCGGTTGTCGGTGTGGCCCTCGACGCGCACCTTCTCCACTTCCGGGTGGGCGATGAGGATGTTGGCCACCGTGTCGAGCAGCTTGTTGCTGCGCGCGATGATGACGTCCTTGTTGTTCTCGAAGTAGACGGCCTCGAGCAGCTGGATGCGGTTCTCTCCAATCTGCGCGAGCTGCTTCTCCTTGCAGCCGTGGTTCTTCGCCGGGCCGGGCTCGGTGGGGCAGTTGTCCAGCCGGTCGACGAGGCCGTCACCATCGGTGTCCTTGTCGGGGCAGCCGCGGTTCTCCTTGGGGCCGGCCTCGTTGGGGCAGCGGTCGGCGGTGTCGAGCACGCCGTCGTTGTCGTTGTCCGGGTCGGGACAGCCGTCCTCGTCCTGGAAGCCGTCCTTGTCCTCGGCCTGGTCGGGGCACGTATCCTTGGCGTCGGAGAGGCCGTCCCCGTCGGTGTCCGGGTCATCCGGGCAGCCGTCGTGGTCCTCGAAGCCGTTGAAGTTCTCCGCCTCCTTCGGGCAGCGGTCGGCCAGGTTGGGCAGGCCGTCGCCGTCGTCGTCCCCGTCCGGGCAGCCATACAGCTCCGACAGGCCCTCGTCGGTGGGGCAGCGGTCGGCGGCGTTCTTGATGCCGTCACCGTCCAGGTCGAAGTCCGGACAGCGGGCGGGGTCATGGGGTTGACCCTCCACACAGGCGTTGGGCGTGGAGGAGGGGACGCCGAAGTTGAGGCCGGCGAGCACCCGGAATGACGGCGTGCCCGGCGTGCTGCCGAAGCCAGGGCCACCCATGGCGTAGAGCTCCGTGCCCGCGGGCATGGGGACGCGCACGCCCAGCAGCACCTCCATCGACTCTGGCGCATCCGCGACGGGCAGGGTGCCGCGCACCACCAGCTCCTGGCGGAAGCCCAGCAGGCCGGCGGACAGGTTGACGCCGCCGTTCAGCTCCGTGCCCAGCTCGTCGAGGTGCGGCTGCGTGTTGGGGGACAGCGCATACGTCTGGGTCCGCACCAGCGCGCCCAGGTCGGCGCCCACGCGCCACGTGCCGCCCAGCTGCTTGCCCAGGCCGAGCCGAGGCGAGAAGACGAAGCCCTGGTCCCGGGTGAGCGTCTCCGTGCTGCCAATGGGCAGGGCCGCGCCGAGGTGCAGGCCCAAATCCATCAGCCCGCCGCGCTGCTCGGAGAGGATTCCCGCGCGCGCCTGGACCCACGGCGTGCCCAGCGCGCTCGTGGAGGGCGTGGCGACGCCCAACGCCGCGGTGTCCGGTCCCCACTGGGACACGATGGGCACCTGCGCGCCGAGCTCCAGCCAGTCGGTGATGGCGTAGGCACCGCTGAGGTGGACCGTCACGCGATTGGAGACGATGACGCCTTGCCGCGCTCCACCGGAGACGAGCACCAAGGGCTCCTTCTCATAGTGTCCGGTGAAGCCGAGGCGGTACTCGCCGCGGGACATGAGGTCGCCGGTGGACAGCACCAGGCTGTCGCGTGCACCGGGGTTGAGTTGCAGCCGCTCCAGCTCGATGCCGGGGATGCGCTGCGCCTGGGCCTGGGCCGTGACCGCCCAGAGGACGGCCAGCCCTCCAAGCCATGGGTGATACGGATGTGAAGACAAGAGTTTCTCCCCCTCAACGTGTCGCCGGAAAAGCGCACGCGGGCGTCCGCCATACTTGAGACAGAGAATGGTTTGCACACAACGCGCCACGTTTGTCGCGGGGGGGGACCTCAGAGGTGTGTGAGAGGGACCTGTGAAGTGGGTTGGGTCCGGACGCGGGCGGTTGACGTGTCAGCGCGTGTGTCGCGCCGCCCCGGACGCGTCAATGACGTGTCAGGCGAGGTCCCGGCCCCGGACGCCTAAGGTGGGGGAGGGGGCCTCCCGAGTCGCATGGCGCACTGCGTCAGGTTGGGACAGGAACATTGCGGCGTTCCCAGGTTGTTGTCCCCCGCGGGATTCAACCAAGATTCCGGGTCCTTGGGGACGCTGACGCTCAGCGCATCACCGCTCCTGTGGGAGCAGTTCCTCGTGGGTGCGCTCGACGGGGAGGCGGGGCTGCGCCCGGAGTTGCGCTCCATCCTCCCCCGCTGGCAGCGCTCGCGTCTGCTGGGCGCCCCGAGCACCGGGCAGCCGGACGAAGGTCCCAGCGTGGGCAGTCTGGCGCTCATCGAGCGCCGGGCCCGGCTGGAGCCGGTGTGGCACGAGCTGGGCGGCATGCTGGAGCTGTTGTCGGCGGCGCCCCTTCCGTCAGGTCGGGTGGCGCTGCTCGCGGACCGCGAGGGCGTCATCCTGGCGACGCGCAGCTCTGGCGGGGACTTCACCCACCACGCGGACTACGTGCGCCTGGTGGAGGGGGCCTGCTGGGATGAGACGTCTCGCGGGACGAACGCCATTGGCACTGCCCTGGCGGAGTCCTCCGCCGTCGCGGTGGTGGGGCCGGCGCACTACGCGCAGCGGCACCATGGGCTCGTCTGCTACGCGGCGCCGGTCCATGACCCCTTTGGGGAGCTGGTGGCCGTGCTGGACGTCACGGGGCCGGCTGGCGCGGCGGATCCGCTGGTGCTGGTGGCGGTGGCCAGCGTGGCCCATGCCGCCGAGGCGCGGCTTCGCGAAGTCGCCTGGGCCCGGGTGGCCGCGGTTGCGCGGGGTGGGCTGGAGTCGCGCCTGTCGCGTGAGGATGGCCCGGTGCTCGTCGTCGAGCCCATGGGGCGCGTGAGCCGCTGCAACGCTACCGCGCGCGCGTTGCTCGGTGAGCAGGGGCCCGTGGGCGTGGAGGCGGCGCTGGGGGTCTCGTGGCGGGTGCTCACGGATGCGGCGTTGCGAGGCGTGGCGCTGGAGGCGCGTCTTCCTTCGCAGGGCCCGGTCTGGCGCATCCACGCGGAGGCGGTGGGGACGGAGGATGGGAGCTCGGCGCTCGCGGTGCTGGTGCGGCTGGAGTCCGCGGGGGGCCAGTCCCTGCGCGCGCCGCGAGAAGCGTCGCCGTCTGGTGGTGAGCCCCAGGGCATGACGCCCGGGAGCGCGGATTCACGCCCGGCTGTGGCGGAGCCTTCATCCGTGGGCCGTGCGCCGCGTGCACTGTCCCGGGAGCCGTGGGGGGCGGACACGGTCGCGCCACATGGACCGTGGGCGGCGCTCAAGGGGAGCGACCCGCAGCACCGCGCCACGCTGCGAGAAGCGGAGCGCTTCGCGCCGACGAGCCTGCCGGTGCTCCTGCTGTCGGAGACAGGCACGGGCAAGGAGCTCCTCGCCCGCGCGCTGCACGCGGCCAGCACGGTCGCCACGGGGCCCTTCGTGGCGGTGAACTGCGGCGCGCTGTCGCCCGCGTTGCTGGAGAGTGAGCTGTTCGGCCATGCGCCCGGCGCCTTCACCGGCGCGCGTGTCGGCGGCGCGGAGGGAAAGCTGGCGGCGGCGGACGGTGGAACACTCTTCCTCGACGAGCTGGCGGAGATGCCGCCCGCGCTCCAGGTGTTGCTGCTGCGGGTGCTGGAGGACGGTGCCTATTCGCGCGTGGGCGAGTCCCGCGTGCGGCGCTCGCGCTTCCGCCTGGTGGGCGCCACCTGCAGGGACCTGGACGCGGCCGTGCGCAGCGGCACGTTTCGCTCCGACCTCTACTTCCGCCTCCAGGGCGCGGTGTTGCGGCTGCCACCACTGCGCGAGCGCACCGACCTGCCTGAGCTGGCCCACGCACTCCTCAAGCGCCTGGCGGCAGAAGAAGGCCTGGCCACGCCAGGTCTCTCCGCCGCCGCGCTCACCCGGCTCGCCGCCCACCCCTGGCCCGGCAACGTGCGTGAGCTGAAGACGGTGCTGCGGTTGTCGTTGGTGCGTGCGGGCGGCGCCTCCGTGCTGGACGTGGACGCCCTGCCGCCAGGCCTGGGCAGCCCGCACTCGCCCGGGGGGCAGGTAGCGCCCCTGACCACCTCGCCGCTCGCTCCCAGTGCGCCGCGCCAGCCCGCCGCGGGTGCCGCCGCCGGCCCGCTGCGCGAGCTGGAGGCCCGCGCCATCCAAGAGGCCTTGGCGCTCAGTGGCGGCAACGTGGCGCAGGCCGCCCGGCGGCTGGGCATCGCACGAAGCACGCTCTACCGGATGGCGGAGCGCTTCGGCATCACGCTGCCCTCCCGCGCCTGAGCGTTCACTGGAGGACGGTGTCCATCGCGCGACGGACCTGTCGCGCTCCGCGCCATGCGTGTCCGGACAGGTGTCGCGGAGCGGGACACGACGCGCCGCGACGTCGACGGACGCGGGCACTGGCACGCGCGCTGCTCTGGGGTGTCCCGTCTACCAAACCACCCAAGGAGAGCGCAGTGATCTACGCCGCCCCCAATCAGCCCGGCTCCAAGGTGCAGTTCAAGCCTCGCTACCAGAACTTCATTGGCGGGCGTTGGGTCGAGCCCACGCGCGGCCAGTACTTCGAGAACATCAGCCCCGTGACGGGCAAGCCCTTCTGTGAAGTGGCACGCTCCACGGCCGAAGACATCGAAAAGGCGCTGGATGCGGCCCACGCGGCCCGGCTCTCCTGGGGCCGCACCTCGCCGACCGTCCGAGCGAACATCCTCAACAAGATCGCCGACCGGATGGAGCAGAACCTGGAGCTGCTCGCGGTCGCCGAGACGTGGGACAACGGCAAGCCCGTGCGTGAGACGCTGGCCGCGGACATCCCGCTGGCCATCGACCACTTCCGCTACTTCGCCGGGTGTATCCGCGCGCAGGAAGGCGGCGTGAGCGAGCTGGACCCCGACACCGTCGCCTATCACTTCCACGAGCCGCTGGGCGTCGTGGGGCAAATCATCCCCTGGAACTTCCCGCTGCTGATGGCGGCCTGGAAGCTGGCCCCGGCGCTGGCGGCGGGCAACTGCGTGGTCCTCAAGCCCGCGGAGCAGACGCCCTCCAGCATCCTGCTGTGGACCGAGCTCATCCAGGACCTGCTGCCCGAAGGGGTGCTCAACGTCGTCAACGGCTTCGGCGTGGAGGCGGGCAAGCCGCTGGCCAGCAGCCCGCGCATCGCCAAGGTGGCCTTCACCGGCGAGACGAGCACGGGCCGGCTCATCATGCAGTACGCCAGTGAGAACCTCATCCCCGTCACGCTGGAGCTGGGCGGCAAGAGCCCCAACATCTTCTTCGAGGATGTGATGGCGAAGGACGACGACTTCTTCGACAAGTCGTTGGAGGGCTTCGCCATGTTCGCGCTCAACCAGGGCGAGGTCTGCACCTGCCCGTCGCGCTCCCTCATCAGCGAGCGCATCTACAGCCAGTTCATGGAGAAGGCGCTCGACCGCGTCCGCAAGGTGACGCCGGGCAACCCGCTGGACACCGACACCAAGGTCGGCGCCCAGGCGTCCAATGACCAGTTGGAGAAGATCCTCAGCTACATCGACATCGGCAAGAAGGAGGGCGCCAAGGTCCTCATCGGCGGCGAGCGCGTGGCGCTGTCCGGCGACCTGAAGGACGGCTACTACGTGGCGCCCACCGTGTTCCAGGGCCACAACCGCATGCGCGTCTTCCAGGAGGAGATCTTCGGCCCCGTGGTGAGCGTGGCGACCTTCAAGGACTTCGACGACGCCATCCGCCAGGCCAACGACACGCTGTACGGCCTGGGCGCCGGCGTGTGGACGCGCGACGGGAACACCGCCTACCGCGCGGGGCGCGCCATCGAGGCGGGCCGCGTGTGGACCAACTGCTACCACATCTACCCCGCGCACGCGGCGTTCGGCGGCTACAAGCAGTCCGGCATCGGGCGGGAGAACCACCGGAAGATGCTGGACCACTACCAGCAGACGAAGAACCTGCTGGTCAGCTACAGCCCCAAGGCCATGGGCTTCTTCTGATGAGTGACGCCGGTGCCGGCCCCGGCACGGGCGGACAGGACGGCGCCACGGCGGTGGCTCGGGTGGATGTGACGCCCGAGGCCGCCGCCGTCATCCGCCAGCTCCGCGCCACGCACGGGCCCTTGATGTTCCATCAGTCGGGCGGCTGCTGCGACGGCAGCGCGCCCATGTGCTACCCCGTGGGGGACTTCCGCGTGGGCCAGCGAGACGTCTTCCTGGGCGAGGTGGAGGGCTGCCCCGTCTACATCGGCGGCGCGCAGTTCGAGTACTGGCAGCACACCCACCTCACCCTGGACGTGGTGAAGGGGCGGGGCGCGGGCTTCAGCGTGGAGGCTCCGCTGGGCGTGCGCTTCCTCACCCGCAGCCGCGTCTTCACGGACGAGGAATACGAACGGATGAAGGACGCGCCGCCGCCCCGGCGCGGACCTCCGGAGTAGCCGCTCCGCGGGCCTACGCCGCCTCGTCGAACACTTCCAGCGCGTCACGCACGCCGGGCAGCGCGGCGAGCAGCTCGAATTCGTCGGACTGGAGCATGGAGACGCGGCGGCCGGAGAGGCGTTCCATGAGGAGCTCGATGCGGTGTTCGCCCCTCCCAGTCGCGTGGCGGAAGATGCGCGCGCGGAAGCCCTCCGCGTGGCACGCGAGGATGTCCTTCTGGAGGCTGCGCAGCCTCCGGACCACCTTCAGCGCCGCTCGCCCCTCGGGGGTCTCGAACGTGTGGAAGTGCCGGTTTCGCGACAGCGGCTTGCTGGGGTCATGGAGCCTCTCCACGAGGCGCCGAACGAATGGGTCCATCGACGAAGGAGGATAACATCCGGTACCCTGGGCCTCAGCGATGCACCGTCATTTTCGAATCAGACCGTGGACCCTGGCGCTCCTTCCGCTGCTTGCTTGCAAAGAGCCGGAGGTTGCCGCCGCGGAGAACCAGGCCAGGCGGGCTCAGGTCGCATTGACTGAAGCCCGCGGCCACCTGTCCAGCGGACAGGCCAACGCCGCGCTCACCGCACTGCGCAGGGCCGCCACCGCGGCGCCCGACAGTCCGGAGCCGCACCTGCTCATGGCGCAGGCCCACCGCATGGCGGGCAACGAGGGTGCCGCCATCCTGGCGCTGAAGCAGGCGGCCTCCATGTCGCCGGGCTCGGACCCCACCATCCAGCGCCAGCTGGCCGACATCTACCTCCAGCAGGGCCTCACCCAGGACGCGCTCGCGGCGCTCATCACCATGCGCGACGCGGGCAACCTGCCGGACGCGGACGTCCTGCGGCTGGCCCGTATCCAGGCGCGCGAGGGGCAGATTGATGCCGCCTTCAAGACGCTGGAGAACCTCCTGCGGGAGAACCCCGACGACGCCGAGGCCAAGTCCGTCGAGGCCGAGGTGCTCTGGCTCAAGGGCGACGAGCTCCTGGCCGCCAACCTCATGGACCGGCTCCTCAACCAGGACCCGGCGCTGGCCTCCGCGCGGCTCTTGCGCGCGCGCTACTTCCTGGTCAGCGGCTTCCCGGACCTGGCGGAGTCCGACCTGAACGCCGTGAAGGGGGCTGACGCGGAGCGGCCGGAGGTGGTGACGCTGCGCGCGCGGGTGCTGCTGGCCCAGGGCCGGGCCGCGGACGCGGAGGAGGCCCTGCGCAAGCTGGTGGAGGCGCAGCCGCAGAACGCCGACGCGCTGGCGTGGCTGGCGGAGACGGTGCGCGTGCAGGGCCGCCGCGCGGATGCGCAGGCCCTGGTGGACCAGGCGCTCCAGCTCAACCCCCGGCTGGCCCGGGCACAGTACGTGCGCGGGCGCTCCCTGGAGGAGCAAGGGGACCACCGCGGCGCGGAGGAGGCCTACCGCTTCGCGCTGTCCGCGGAGCCCCGCTTCGCGCCCGTGCACGCCCGGATGTGGCGCATCCACCTGAAGGCGGACCGCGTCACGGACGCGGAGACGTCGCTGGAGCTGCTGCTGAGCATGAGCGAGGCCACCCTCGAGGAGAAGGCCCAGCTCGCCGCCCTCTACGCGCGGATGCAGACGAAGGTGACGCGGGGCCTCGAGCTCATCGACGAGGCCCTGAAGCGGGAGCCGGAGAACCCGGGCTACCGCCGCACCCAGAAGGCGCTGAAGGCGCTGCTGCCGAAGCCCAAGAAGAAGTCCTCGGGCCCGGTCATCATCCGCGGCCGCCGCTGACCACCGCCAGCGGCGCGGCCTCCGGCGCGGGAAGGCCGGGGGCCTCCGCCACCACGCGCTCCAGGGCCTTGAGGCCCTTGCGCTGGCCCACCGCCACCACCGTGAGGTTCTCCCGGTTGAAGTAGCGCCGGGCCACCTCACGCACGCGGGCGGCGGACTGCGAGTCCACCAGGTCGGCGCGGTGGCCGAACGACTCCGGCGTGCGGAACAGCTCCGTGCCGCCGAACCAGCCGGCCAGCTCGCCCGGCGAGTCCTGGGAGAACTCCAGCAGCATGCGGTGCCGGCGCTTGGCGCGCGCCAGCTCCTCTTCACCCACCTCGTGCTCACAGAGCGTGGACAGCACGCGGAAGGCCTCGGTGATGACCGTCGCGGCCTTCTCCGGGGCGCTGGCGGCTTCAATCTCGAGGAGCCCCGCGTCGTGGTAGCCGTCCAGCGACGCGCTCACGGAGTACGCCAGCCCGCGCTTCTCCACGATTTCGTAGGGCAGCCGCGAGGACAGGCCGTCATCCAGCACGCGGCGGATGATCTGCAGCGCGGGGTAGTCCTCGTGCTGCTCGGGGACGCCGCGGAAGTTGAGGCGGAACTCCGTCTGCGACTCGTCATGGCTGACGAAGTGCAGGCGGGGGCCCGCGGGCGTGAGGGGCGGCGGCGCCTCCACGCTGGACGGGCCGCGTGGGAGGCGGGCGAAGGCGCGCTCGGTCATCTCCAGGACCTCCGAGTGCTTCACCCGGCCGGCGGCGGTGACGACGATGTTCCCCGCGACGTAGTGCTGGGCGAAGTGCTCCAGGATTTGCGGGTGCATCAGGCGGGTGACGGACTCACGCGTCCCGGCGATCTTCAGGGCCAGCGGGTGACCGGGGAAGAGCAGGTGCTTGGACAGGTTGTCCAGGTCGATGTCCCGGCCCTTCTCGTCCACCTCGTCGAGCATCTCCTCGAGGATGATCTGCCGCTCCACCTCCATGTCGGTGAGGCGGGGGCGGGTGAGCATGTCGCCGATGATGTCCAGGCCCACGCGCAGGTGCGCGGGGTGGATGGGCGTGTAGTAGTACCCGTGGTCCCGGGTGGTGACGCCGTTGAGGTTGCCGCCGACCTCCTCCACGGCCGCGTTCATCTTCACCGTGTCCGGCCAGCCTTCGCTGCCTCGGAAGAAGAGGTGCTCCAGGTAGTGGCTGACGCCATTGCTGAGGAGCGTCTCGTGACGGCTGCCCGTCCGCACGTAGACGGCGAGCAGGGCGGTGTGGAGGTGGGGCGTCTCGACAGTGACGACGCGCAGCCCGGAGGGCAGCACGTCCCGGTACGTAGCGAAGCTCATGCGCGAGGAAGCCTTAACACGAAGGCCGTCCCCTGGCCGGGAATACTCTGGCAGGAGAGCGAGCCACCGTGCGCCTGGAGGATTTGCTGACTGACGGCCAGGCCCAGGCCAGTGCCTCCCTCCTTGGTGGTGAAGAAGGGCTCGAAGAGGTGCTGGCGGGCCTCCTCCGTCATGCCCTGTCCGGTATCCCTCACCGTGACTTCCACGGCGTCCTCCGCAGGACGGGTGATGATGGTGAGGCGGCCGCCGGAGGGCATGGCCTCGCGGCTGTTGCGCAGCAGGTTGAGGAAGACCTGCCGCAGCTGGCCCTCGTCTGCGAGCACGTGCGGGGTATCCAGGGCGAAGTCGCGCACCACGTTCACGCCGGCGCGCTCCAGCTCCTCGCGGGTGAAGTCGAGCACGGTGTCCAGCACGGCGGTGACGTCGCGAGGGTCCAGGTCGGGCCGGGG
>NZ_JABXEO010000091.1:0-32299 GCF_013372585.1 Myxococcus sp. AM010 | reverse complement strand
CGGGGGGGCTGGGCGAGCGGATTGTGCGCACGCGCATCGACATGGAGGCGGCGCTGTTCCTGCTGTCCTTGTTCGTGATGGTGGGCGCGGTGGGGCGCAGCGGCCTGTTCGCCGACGCCGCCGGCTGGTTGCAGGCGCTGCCGATTTCGCCGCTGGCGCAGCTGTGCGTGTTCTTCGTCGCCGCCGGGCTCCTCACCGGCGTCTTCTCCGCCGGCCCCAGCATGGCCGCGCTGCTGGAGGTGGCCGAGCGCCTGGCACAGCAGCATTCTCCGGAGACGGTCTACATCGGGCTGGCCTTGTCGGTGTGCGCCGGCAGCTCGCTGTTCCTGACCGCGGCCACCTCCGGACCGCTGGCCCAGGCGCTCACCGAACGCGCGGCGCTGAGAGACCCGGAGGGGAACCTCATCCGGTTCGGGTTCGCCGAGTTCCTTCCGGCCGGGCTGCTGAGCTTCGCCGTCATCCAGACCGTGGCGATCGCGTGGGGCCTGTTGTCCGCTTGAGCCGCGCGGCGCCATCCACGTCCTTGGCGACGACAACTGCATGGGGCGCTCCGTATCCCTCGTGCTGGAGATGATTCAGGACCACAAGGACGCGGCGGCCAGACCTCACTTCCGTGACGGCGGGAGGCAGGCCAGCGGCAGGGCCCACAGCTCGTCTCCCGTCACGGTGTCGTCCCCTGCGAAGTACACCCGTGAGCCCGAACGGGTGAAGCCGCCCGGGTAGGAGGACAGCGGGCCCGGCACGAGCTCCGCGACGCGCACCGTGCCGGCCTCCGTCCCGTCGCTGCGCCACGCCTCGCGGCCCGTGTCCGCCTGGAAGGCGGTGAAGAACAGCCAGTCGCCCACCGCCGTCATGTCCTGGGGGTCCGAGCTCTCGGGGCCCGGGACGATGTCCTTCACCCTCCGCGTCCCCGAGGCCGTCCCCTGGGTCCGCCACAGCTCGACGTCCACGCCGTCTGCGCCGCCACGGAAGAAGACCTGGCCGCCCGCCGCCACCAGCGAGAAGGGAACCGGCGACACCGTCCCGACGCGCACGGTGCCCGCCGCCGTCCCATTGCTCTTCCAGAGCTCGGGCGTGGGGCCCGTGCTCGTGGCGGTGAAGTACACGGTGTCGCCCAGGCCCACGAAGCCCTCCGGGTACGAGCCTTCGTCGCCAGGGACGATGTCCTTCACCAGCCGCGTCCCCGCGGATGTCCCATCCGTGACGAACAGCTCGCGGCCACCGAATTCGGTGGTGAAGGCGGCGAAGTAGACCTTGTCACCCACCGCGGTCAGGAAGATGGGATTGGCGCTGCCGGGCCCCGGGACGAGGTCCGCGAGCCGGTAGGTGCCCGCGCGCGTCCCGTTGCTCCGCCACAGCTCGGAGCCTGTCTCCGGGTCATACGCGGTGAAGATGACGAGACGTCCCAGCGCCACGAGGTCCCAGGGAGCGACTCCCTCTTTCACACGCGTCGTGCCGCCCCGCGTGCCATCGCTCTTCCACAGCTCCGCGTCGTAGCTGGCATTCACGGCGACGTAGAAGAGCTTCCCGTCCGCCACCGTCAGGCTGCGCGGCGCCGAGCCTTGGGGGCCCGGGACATTGTCCTCCACGAGACGCGTTCCGGCCGCGGTGCCGTCGCTCTTCCACAGCTCGCGGCCGTGCACACCGTCGTCGGCGGAGAAGTAGAGCAGCCCGCCCACGGGCGTCAGCTCCTGAGGGTCCGAGCCGGCGAGTCCGGGGGCGATGTCATCCACGCGCCGAGTGCCCCCCGCGTGCCGTCGCTCCGCCACAGCTCGGTGCCGATGCGGCCGTCATTCGCGGTGAAGTAGAGCGTGCCCCGCCAGTCCACCAGGTTTTCCGGCGTCGAGTCCTCGATGCAGGCGGCGATGTCCCTGACGAGCACGGGCCCCTTGCAGCTCGAATGGAAGTCCGTCACCTCGGGCGTCCCGGATTCGTCGTCCATGGGCGACCCTTCCTCGGAGTCGACGGACGTGCAGGCCAGCCCGGACACGGCGAGCAGCATCACCGCCATGAGCGGCCACCTCCCGCGCCGCCCGCTCAACGCGCTCAACGCGAGCACGGGCAGCCCCAGGATGGCGGCCCAGGGGCCGAGGCCGCCGGCCCCCGTCTCGTGAAGGCCCAGACTCCCCGCTTGGGTGCCGCAGTCGCCCAGCGAGGCCAGCGGCAAGGACCACAGCTCCCCACCGATGTTGTCGTCAAAGGCCAGGAAGAAGACGGACTCGCCGGAGGCGGTGAAGCCTCGGGGATCCGACATGCGAGGCCCCCCCGTCACGGTGCGCATGCGGTAGGTGCCGTCCTCCGAGCCATCGCTCCGCCAGAGCTCGTCACGGCCCTTCGCGTCGCGGGCGGCGAAGAGGAGCGTCCCGTCCACGGCCACCGGCAGGAACGGAACCGAGCTGGCCGCGCCAGGGTTGATGTCCTTGACGAGCACCGTGCCCCCGAGTGTCCCATCGCTCTTCCACAGTTCGACGCCGTGAATGCCGTCGTCCGCGTTGAAGACGAGGCTCCCGTCCAGGGTCGTGCGGAAACGCGAAGGGTCGATGTCGGGGTACGAATCCTCGGGGCCCGGGAAGACGTCCTTGAGCAGGAACGTCCCCGACTCCGTCCCGTCACTCACCCAGGGTTCTTCGCCCGTCGCTGGCGTGCGGGCGAAGAAGAAGAGGCGCCCTCCCGTCGTGATGAGTGCCCAGGGGCTCGAGCTCTCCGTGCCGGGAACGATGTCCTCGACGAGCATCGTCCCCTCGGGCGTCCCATCGCTGCTCCACAGCTCGCGGCCGTGCAGCGCCTCCTCCGCGACGAAGTACAGCGTGTCCCCCACCGCCGTCAGCCAGAACGGTGAGCTGCCCTCCGAACCTTCGGCGATGTCCCTGACGATCACCGTGCCTTCGGCCGTTCCGTCGCTCCTCCACAGCTCGGAGCCATGCGTGCCGTCATCGGCGGAGAAGTACAGCGTGTCCCCCAGGTGGGCGAAGGAAGAAAGAGTCGAGCCCTCCGGCCCCGGAGCGATGTCCGCCACCAGGACGGTGCCCTGCTCCGTGCCATCGCTCTTCCACAGCTCGAAGCCGTGGATGTCGTCCAACGCGGAGAAGAACAACGTGTCGCCCACGACGCGCAGGTTCCTGGGGAACCCGCCCCCCTCACCGGGCTGGATGTCCTTGACGAGGACCGTGCCCCCCTCCGTGCCGTCGCTCCGCCACAGCTCATCGCCGTGCACGCCGTCGTTGGCCATGAAGTAGATCGCGCCGCCCATCACGACCAGCGGCCGGAAGGAAATGAACAGCTCGTCATCGAAGTCGCGGAACGCGTCCTCTGGACCGGGGTAGATATCCTTCACTCGCACCGTGCCGGAGGCCGTGCCGTCGCTCCGCCACAGCTCGCGGCCGTGAAGCGGGTCCGTGGCGGTGAAGAACAGCGTGCCGCCCAGGTCCACGAAGGCGCCGGGCAAGCTCGAGCTCCGTCCGAAGCGGATGTCCTTGACGGGCAGGGCCGGAGCGCACCGCGGCGTCGGGCAGACGGGCACCGGGTGCCGGCGCTCAATGGATTGCCGTGCGTCCGCCGCAGTGCCACGTCCAGCACAAAGACAGACAACAAAAAACGCCAGCAGTCTCCACTTCGACCATCGGAACATCGCGCCCTCCTCGGGGCTTGTGAAGACTTTCAGCCATGGAGCGCTGGAATCTGGGAATGACGTGGAGGACGACAATCCCCCCTCTGCGGGCAGTGCGAGCGCTCCCCGCCGACACCCCTTTCAATCGGAGTCCACGTCGTCCGCCGTGGTTCGACTGGCGCCACCCCGCACCGTGGTGAGCAGCAGGGCGGCGGCGACGTAAACCGGGCGGATCCTGGTGCGCGACGCGAAGGTTCCCCTGCCCGGGGACGACTCCGAGGAGGCGCTCCATCAGGACCGCCTCCTCCACTTGAGCCGGATGGCCGAGAAATTCTTCATCGAGCACCGCGCGCCCCGTAGCGGCATCGCCGCGCAAGTCCCTGGGCGAGCGCTGAGCGGGGCAAACTCCACGCGAAAGCGTCCCGTGTAGACTTCACGGGACGGTGCGGTTCACATGATTTGGGGAAACAGATGGCGGACGTGGGCTCGAACGATCTGGTGAAGGTGGTGTCCCTGCTAGGCGCGGCGGTGGTCGCGGTGCCCGTGTTCAAGCGACTGGGGCTCGGTTCGGTGCTGGGATACCTCGCCGCGGGGCTGGCGATCGGGCCGTTCGGGATGGGCTGGTTCTCCGACCCCCAGGCGGTCCTGCACGTCGCCGAGCTGGGCGTGGTGATGTTCCTCTTCGTCATCGGCCTGGAGATGCGCCCCTCGCACCTGTGGAGCCTGCGTCGGCAGATCTTCGGCCTGGGCACGCTGCAGATCGCCGCCTGCACCGCGGCGCTGACCGGCGTCGGCCTGCTGTTCGGCGATGAGCCGGTGGTCGCATTCATCGGGGCAATGGGCTTCGTGCTGACCTCCACCGCCATCGTCATGCAGCTGCTGGGCGAACGCGGCGACATCGCCCTGCCCCACGGACAGAAGATCGTCTCGGTGCTGCTGTTCGAGGATCTGCTGATCGTGCCGCTGCTGGTGCTGGTGGCGCTGCTCGCGCCGGGCGAGCCCAGCAGCGAGGCTTCGCGCTGGACCTCGATAGGCATTGCCACTGGCGTGCTGGTCACGCTCCTCGCCGCGGGCATCTGGCTGCTCAATCCGTTGTTCCGCCTGCTCGCCGCGGCGCGGGCGCGCGAGGTGATGACCGCCGCCGCGCTGCTCGTCGTGCTGGGGTCGGCGCTGCTGATGCAACTGGGCGGCCTGTCGATGGCGATGGGCGCGTTCCTCGCCGGCGTGCTGCTGTCGGAGTCGACGTTCCGCCACCAGCTCGAAGCCGATGTCGAACCGTTCCGCGGCCTGCTGCTCGGCCTGTTCTTCCTCGGCGTGGGCATGGCGCTGGACCTGTCGGTGGTGCGCGACAACTGGGCGCTGATCCTCGGCGCGGTGCTGGCGATGATGCTGGTCAAGGCGCTGTGCATCTACGCCGTCGCGCGGCTGACCGACTCCAGCCATCACGAAGCGCTCGATCGCGCCACGCTGATGGCGCAGGGCGGCGAATTCGCCTTCGTGCTGTACGCCACCGCCGCCGCCAGCGGCGTGATCGCCGCCGCGCAGAACGCCCACCTCACCGCCATCGTCGTGCTGTCGATGGCGCTGACGCCCGTGGTCGTGCTCGCGGTGCGTCCGTGGCTCAAGCGCCAGGAAGAAAAGATCGACGATCTGGACATCGCCGAAGGCCTGTCGGGCAGCGTGCTGATGATCGGCTTCGGCCGCTTCGGCCAGGTCGCGAGCCAGTCGCTGCTCGCGCGCGGCGTGGACGTGACAATCATCGACAACGACGTGGAGATGATCCGAAGCGCCGGCACGTTCGGCTTCAAGATCTACTACGGCGACGGCACGCGCCTGGACGTGCTGCGCGCATCGGGCGCGGACAGCGCGCAGGTGATCGCCGTGTGCGTCGACAACAAGGAGGCCGCCAACCGCATCGTCGAGCTGGTGAAGTCCTAGTTCGTCCAGGCGAAGCTGCTCGTGCGCTCCTTCGATCGCGAACATTCCCTGCAACTGCTCAACGCCGGCGTCGACATGCAGGTGCGCGAGACCTTCGAATCGGCGATCAAGTTCGGCCAGCACGCGCTGTGCCAACTGGGCGTTCCGCAGGAAGACGCACTGGAGATCGTCGAGGCGGTGCGCCGCCGCGATGCGGAACGCGTGCAGTTGGAGCTGGCCGGGGGACTCACCGCGGGCGCGCGCCTGCTGATCGGCAACATCGCCCCGAGCCCGACGCCGACGCCGTTCACGCCTCCGCGCAAGGCCGCCACGCCGCTCACCCCGGAAACGGCCGAAGCAACCCAGGGCAGGAACGAGTAGGCGCGAGGCGCAGGGGCGCGGCGCCATCGCTGCTGGCGATCGCGCCGTACCAGGCCCTGTCGAGGGGGAGGACGGCAAGCGCACCTGCGCGCCACCACAGGGTGCCCAGGCAGGTCTGAGCCCGCTTTGCCGGGACTGCTTGCTATCCCCCCTGCCATCCGTGCCAGTCTGGCCGGATGAACCGCGTCCTCCTGTTGGCCGGACTCTTGAGCCTCGTTGCGTGCAAGGGCTCCGTCGAGCCAAACACCGACACCGGAGGCCCTGGCAACCCCGGTGAGCCCGGGGGGAACCTGGGCGCCGCGTGCGTGGTGCAGTCGGTGCTCGCCGAGCGCTGCGCCAGTTGTCACGGCGCGCTGCCGACCCAGGGGGCGACGATGCCGCTGCGCACCCTGCACGACATGCGGGTGAGTTCGGCGATGGATGGGAGGCTCAGCAACGCCCAGCGCGCGCTCATCCGCATGCGCGACGACGCGTCTCCAATGCCGCCAGCCTCGCATGAGCGCGCGAGCGCAGCCGAGCTCGCCGCGCTCGAGACCTGGATCGGCGAGGGGATGCCCCTCTGTAGCGGCACGGGTGGCCCGGACGTGACCGTGGTGCCCGAGCCCAACCTGCTCGATCAGTCCGCGCTCTTCAGTTGCACCGAAGGCGTGCGCTCGGATGCGCCGACGCGCATCCGCCGCTTGAACCGGCGCGAGTTCACCCGCAACGTCGGTGGCTCGGTCGAGCGCAGTTGGACCGGGTTCAGCTTCTACGACAACCCGCTCGATCCCAGCGCCATCGAGCAGTACAGCTCCTGGGCCACGGACGAGACGCTGGACGAGGCCACGGTGGAGCTCTTCCTGCCGGTGGTCGGCGCGGCCGCCTCGCCGTGGACGATGAACTACCCGGACGGCAACCGGATGGAGCGTGTCTTCACCGACAGACGCTTCCGCTGCATGTTCGACGACGCGAACCCGAGCGACACCTGCAAGCGCTTCCACCTTGGCCAGATGCTCGAGTTCGGCATCTTCTTCCGCCCGCCCACCGAGGATGAGCTCACGCGCCTCACCGACTTCGCGACCACGGTCATCGCGCAGGAGCCGAGCCACTCCCCACGAAACCGCGCGGACTCCATCACGCGGATCTCCAACGCCGCGTGGATGATGACCGGCGCCATGTTCCGCCGCGAGATGGGCGCCGAGCCGGCCGACGGTCGCGTGGAGCTGACCAGCCTGGAGCTGGGCTCCCAACTGGCCTACGCGCTGGCGGGGCGCGCGCCCTCGGCGACGCCGAGCTTCGTGTGGCCGCACTACTCCGCGCCCCTCGAGGGGCATCTGGCGGACGTGGCGACCGCCGCGAAGGATGGCTCGCTCAAGCAGGATGCGACGACCACCGCGCTGATCGAGAAGTACCTGGGCGGCGTCGACGCCCACCAGAACGGGACACCGCGCTTCGATCTGGTGCAGGACTACAACGAGGAGCAGCGCTCCAAGCGCGGGCAGTACTGGCTGGGTGACGGCGTCGCGGGCTTCTTCCGCGAGTGGCTCGGCTACGCGCACGTGGCCGCGGTGTTCAAGGAGTCCCCGGCGGCGACCTCGCGCTTCGAACTCGAGGGGCTCGGCTACATCAGCTCGGTCTCGTACGACAACCTGCTCACCAACTTCCATCCGCTGGAGCCGACCTTCATCCAGCAGTTCGACGACATGATCGCGCGGGTGGTCGTCGAGGATCAGGACGTGCTGGCGAACCTGCTCACCACGCGCACCTTCTACGTGCCCTCCATGCAGCAGGCGGCGTACGACTCGCACAAGGGCCTCTCGCACCCGTACAACGTCAGCGAGATTCTCCCGGCGACCGTCGCGGGCCGCTGGAAGACGCTGCCCGCCACCGAGCGTGCGGGCGTACTGACCCACCCGGTGTGGCTGGCCGCGCACGGCGGAAACTTCGAGGACGATCCGTCCATCGTCCACCGCGGCAAGTGGGTGCGCGAGAACCTCCTGTGCGGCTTCGTCCCACCGCTCAGCAGCGTGCAGGTGGCAGCCCAGGTCGGCGCTCATGCCGCCGACAAGAACGCGCGCCGCCGCCTGCAGGAGGCGACGGCCGGGTCGCAGTGTCAGGGCTGTCACCGCCTGATGGAGCCGCTCGGCCTGCCCTTCGAAATCTACAACCACGCGGGCTTCCTGCGCGCGCGGGATCACTCGCCCAGCGGAGGCTGGACCACGCCGGACGGGAGCTCGACGCTCACGTCGATGCCGGACCCCGGGCTGGACGGCCCGGTGCGCGACGCGGTGGAGTTGAGCGAGCGCCTGGCGACCTCGCGGCACGTGAAGCGCTGCTTCATGCGGCAGGCCTTCCGCTACTTCATGGGCCGCCCGGAGAACCCGAGCGACGCCTGTACGCTGACGCGGATGGAGCAGGCCTATGATGAGAACAACGGCTCGTTCTCCAAGATGTTGACCACGCTGATGACCAGCGACACCTGGAAGACGCGGCGTGTGCCGCAGGCTGGAGAGTGACCGCCATGTTCTCGCGACGAACCGTCCTGCAGGGCATGGCCGCCGGCCTCTTCGCGCCCTACTTCCGCGACGTCTACGCCCAGTCGCCAGCGCTGCCGGCGCGCCTGGTGCTGGTCCTCGAGTGCAATGGCGTCTACCCCCGCGCGCTCCTGAGCGCGGGCACCCGCGCGGCGCTGGGGGGGCGCGCCAACACCTCCGACCGCCTCTTCTGGGACGCGTACAAGGACACGCCGCTGGTGCGTGAGGGCGACAACCTCGCCAGCGCGATCAGCCTCGGGCCCCTGGCGGCGTCTTCCGGCAACATCGACCTGGTGAACCGCTCCGCCGTGCTGCTGGGGCTCTCGAACCTCATCGCGGGTGGCGGGCACTCCAGCGGGACGGGCGGGCTGAGCTGCGCGGTGAACGGCGCGGGCGCGACCTTCGACGCGGTGATCGCACCTCGCCTGCGCCGCGGTGCACCGTTCGACGTGCTGCGCCTGGGCACCAGCTCCGCGCGCGTGTCGATCGTGTACGAGACCTGCGCGCTCGGACCCCGCAAGCCCGCGGGCATCATCGTCAACCCGTCGCTCGCGTTCGACAGCACCTTCGGCTCGCTGCTCGGCGGCTCGACGAACGGGCGCGATCGCAAGATGCTCTTCGACTTCGCGCTGGCCGACTCGCGCAAGGCGCTGGCGGAGTTCAGCGGCAACTCCAACGAGCGGCTGAAGCTGGAGCGCTACCTCTCCTCGCTCGAGTCGCTGCGCGCGCGGGAGGATCAGCTCGAAGGCATGGCGGAACGCGTGCGGCCCTACCTGCCACTGGCGCCGAAGGACAACCCGCTCATCACCGGCGCGGGCTCACCGCCCGACTCGCTGAAGTGGTTCGAGGCGCAGTTCCAGATCGCCACGGCGTCCCTCCTGGGCGGGCTGACGAACACGGTGGTGCTGGCGACGGGGACCTCGGGCTTCGACGTGGCCTACGGCCCGGACGTGGCCGACGTCCCGCGACACAGCCTGCAGCACGGCCTGGATGCGGGGCAGAACTGGGATCGCGTCGCCGAGGTCACCCGCCGTCACGTGCAACTGGTGGCGAACCTGGCGAGGACGCTGGCCGCCACGCCCGAGGTCGGCGCGAGTGGCTCGATGTTGGATCACACCGCGATCGTCTTCATGTCCGACAACGGCGAGCAGCACCACTCGACCTCGCGTGAGTGGCCGAAGCTCGTGGTGGGCGGCAACGCGCTGGGCCTGAAGACGGACGGGCGCACGGTCGTGTACCCCAAGTACGACGCGGCCCGGAACCGGCAGGTCTCGAACCTCTTCAACACGCTCGGCCACGCGTTCGGAGACGCGGACTTCAACACCTTCGGGCAGGAGGGCAGCACGCGCATCGCGCCGGGACCGCTGAGCGAGCTGTATGGCTGAGCCGTCAGCGTGGGCTGGGCGGGTTCCACGTCATGCTTGAAAGCGCCACCATCGACCAGCTCCGTACGCTCCGCGCGGTGGCCGAGGAGGGCAGCTTCTCCGCGGCGGCCCGGAAGCTCGGCCAGGGGCAGCCCGCCGTCAGTCAAGCCATGCAGCGGCTGGAGAAGCAGCTCGGCCTGCGGCTCTTCGACCGGAGCGGGCGCGTCCCGCGTCTGACGGCGAAGGGAGATGCCGTCGTCGCGGCGGCGCAGCGACTCCACGAGGACATCACCTCGTTCCAAGCGGTGGTGGGCCGGCTCAAGCGCGGCGAGGAGACGAAGCTGTCGCTGGTGGTGGACGCCATGTTCCCCACCGACGCACTGCTGGACTTCGTGCGGGAGCTGGCGCGCACGCACCCGGGTGTGGAGTTGGCGCTGGAGGTGGAGCTGCTGTCCGCGGTGACGGAGCGCGTGCGCGAGCGGCGCGCGACGCTGGGCATCGCCGGCGCGGACCTGGACCTCACCGGCCTGGAGCAGCGCCCCATCGCGCTCCTCAAGATGCTTCCCGTCGCCGCGCCCTCGCATCCGCTCGCGGCGGTGAAGGGCGTCCTCACGGAGGCGCACCTCGCCTCCGCCATCCAAATCGTCCTGAGCGAGCGGCTGTCGGAGGGCAAGACGGGCACGGCGGACCGGGGCGTCATCGGCTCGCGCCTCTGGCGTGTCGCGGACCTGATGACCAAGCACGCGCTCCTCGTCGGCGGCGTCGGCTGGGGCCACGAGCCCGAGCACCTCGTCCGTGACGACCTCGCCGCCGGACGGCTGGTGGCGCTGCGACTGGCGGCCTGGGAGGGAGGTCCCCCACCCCAGCGCCCGCTCGCCCTGGTGCGCCGCAAGGGCACGCCGCTGGGCCCGGTGGCGATGTGGGCCTCGAACCGGCTCACCTCGCTGTGCCAGCTCGCGCTCGGGGGCGCGGACCATCACACGACGTGATGAAAAGCATCACGACCTGGAGCGATTTACAGACGGGGCTCGGCGCTTAGGTTTGGAGCCATGAGCACCACGACCCAAGTCAGCGTCCCCACTTCTCCTCGAGCCACTTCCCGCCCCCGCACCCTGGAGAGTGTCCATGGTGGCGGCGAGCTGCACTGGGTGGGTGACGGCTTCCGCGTCCACACCCTCGTGCCGAGCGGCGGCCTGCGCCAGGAGCGGACCAGTCCGTTCCTGCTGCTCGACTACCATCCGCCCCATGACTACCCCGCGCTGGCGAAGGGCCAGCGGGGCGTCGGCTGGCATCCGCACCGTGGCTTCGCGACGGTGACGCTCGCCTTCGAGGGGCACGTCGCGCACCGCGACAACGCGGGCCACTCCGGCGTCATCGGTCCCGGGGACGTGCAGTGGATGACGGCGGCGTCCGGCATCCTCCACGAGGAGTACCACGAGCACGACTTCTCCCGGCGCGGGGGCACGTTCCACATGCTCCAGCTCTGGGTGAACCTGCCTCGCGAGCACAAGATGTCCGCTCCGGGCTACCAGCCCCTCACGAAGGAGCAGATTCCGGTGGTCCCCGTTCAAGGAGGCGGTGAGGCCTCGGAGCACAGCCGGGTGCGCATCATCGCCGGGAGCTACGGTGACGCGAAGGGGCCCGCCAGGACCTTCACGCCCATCTCCATGCTCGACGTGAAGGTGCGCGCGGGCGAGGACTTCAACCTGTCGCTGCCGTCGAACCACAACGCCCTGGTGCTCGTCGCCAACGGCCGCGTGACGGTGGACGCGGAGCGCATCCGGAGCGGAGAGCTCGCGGTGTTCGCCAACGACGGGGAGACCCTCTCCCTCCGGGCCGACGAGGACACGCACTTCATCGTCCTCGCGGGCGAGCCCATCCGCGAGCCCATCGCTCACACCGGGCCGTTCGTGATGAACAACCACCGGGAACTCATCCAGGCCATCGACGACTTCGAGTCGGGCGCCTTCGGTGGGATTCCTGAGTAACGGGGCGCGCGGCGGCTGACATAGCGCAAGGGGTGCTGGCACCTCCGGGACACACCGTCCCGGGGGCGTCAACGTATCGGCGGGAGAGAGGCCCTGTTGAGGGTGAGGGCTGAAGCGGAGGGGCCGAGAAGGGCCGCTGACGGGGCCTCCCGAGCGATGCTCCCGGCCGTGCCCGTGTGGGCGCTGTGTCCATGGTGCCGCCCGCGAGGCGTGGGAGCTCGCCACGGATGCCGACTTCATCTGCGACGGGTGCCTCAACGGCATCCACCTCCGCGGACTCACCACCCGGGAGGAAATCCTCGAGGTGCTCGGCGTCCCAACGTCCCTTTTGCAGTTCCTCCGCGCGGTGAGGCAGCGCGAGGCAATCGGCTCGGGTCCGTGAGCTGCTCGGCGGGCTGTGGGAAAGTGCGCGTTCGCCTGCACTCGCGTGCCATTCAATAGGCGGCGCGTCGGGTGTGTGCTTCCGGGTATGCCCGCCCTCGCTCGTAGCGTCCCACTTCGGATGTTCGGTTCCGAGCCGAAGAAATGGCCGCAGGAGCTGGATTTGCCGCCCTGCGAGTACTGCGGGGGGCCGTGGCACACGCTCGCAAGGCGATGGGGCGACCACCTTGGCAACTCCCGTGAGTTGCGTGACAACCTCCTGGCGGAGCGGGAAGCCAACGAGCATCCTTGGTACACGGGGCGCTGGTCAATCGCCGCTCACCACCTCATCTGCTCCGAGGCCATGGCGGAGGATGAGCAGTGGGCGAAGCTCTGCCGAGACTTCGGCTACGACATCAACCGGCGGGAGAATGGGGTCATGCTGCCCATGGTAATGACGGTGGCGTGCGAGCTCCATGTCCCCATCCACATCGGTCCTCATGCAGGAGGGTGGGCCTTCGACATGGACCTGGCGTACCCGAATGCTGTGAAGCTACTGCTCTCAGGGTTTGCCCGCGCCGTCGCGCGCGGGCGTTTTTGTGCCGACCCCGCCGGGCTCACGAAGGAGTTGGACAGGCTCAGTCGCACCATTCTCAGCAAGCTGGTGAGCGGCCAATGGAGCCTCACCACGGACGGACTCGATTACCTGGCCGGCGGCAACGGGTGTGCTGGTGCGTCGAGTATCCAGGACAAGCCGAGGCGCTCCTGCCCGCGCGGGCGCAAGCACAACTCGCGTCATGGGGGCACAGGGGCGCCTCTCGTTCGACGGACGCTTCAGGTGGGGGAGTAGGCGATGCAGAATGACTACTTCGTCCTGATGCGCGAGCGTTCCCAGCAGCATCCGCTGCTGACGTGGGACCAGGAGTACCTCCAATTCTTGAAGCCTTCACCGGTCAGGGTCAGCGCGCCCGTGAGGCTCAAGCTGGGGGAGCCCGTCCCCCCGCGGCCCGTCATGGTGGACCACCACAGTCTGCCATCACCCGTCGTCTCCACGCGACTGAAGGAGGCGCTCGACGCGGCCGAGCTTCCCGGTGTCCAGTTCGTCCCGGCGGACGTCCAGGCTGGTGACGCGGTGCTGCGCTACTGGTTGATGCACATGTGGCGGACCATCCCGTGCATGGACCGGCAGCGCTCCGTCTTCGAGGAGACCGAGGTGGGCCACGTCCTTCTGAGCCTCGACAAGCTCGTCCTCGACGAAGCCGTGCTCCAGGAGGTGCCGCTAGAGGAGCGGCGCGCCTTCATGCTGGAGGAGGACACCGTGCACCTCTTCCACCGGACGGTGGTGGACCGGGCGCTGTCCCTGTCGCCACCTCCGGTGGGGCTTCGCTTCATCCCCGTGACGGAGTGGGGCGCCTCGTCGGCGTTCCGCTGACGCGGCCCACCGGAGCGCAGAGCTCAACCTCAAGGCGGGACAGAGCGGCGGGCCGCTGATACGGCGGATTGAGCAGCACGTGCGCGAAGCTGCCCGCCGCGACTGCGTCACCACCCGGCGCAGGTCCCCTTGCACCAGCGACACCTCGCGCTCACAGCGGTTGAGACGGGTCCAACGTGAAGCGGTAACCCAGACAGCGTTGCAGCACCTGCACGCTGCCGCCACACATCGAATCCAGCGTCTCCCCGGGCCCCGGTTGGAGCTCAAGCGAAACACGCCGGGGAAGATTCTCCGGCGGGCCTTGGCTCAGAAGCCTCACGCAAACCCGTCAGGCTTCCCGGTCCAGGTAGAGCAGCCCCGCCGGCGGCAACGGTTCGACCCGCAGCGTGCTGGGTGGCAGCGTCGCCTGCGCCTCCATCACCGCGCGCACCTCCCACAGCGGTGGCGGGTTGAGGGCGAAGCCCGCCTGGAACATCCCCGACTCCACGCCCTGCACCAGCGACTCCAGCCCCTGCACCGGGTACACCTGCGCGTGCCCCGGCGCCTCCGGATCCTTGATGCCCAGCACGGTCCGCAGCACCAGCGCGTTGAGCAGCGCCAGGTCCAGGCTCCGCAGCGTGGGATTGCGCGGCGCTCCCTTCAGGTGCGCCAGGTCCAACCCCTGACGGAACCGGAGGATGCGGCCTCGCCCTCCCGGCAACACCAGCAGCACCGCGTGGTGCCCGCTGATGAGCGTGGCCAGACGCTCTCGCGCCACCGCCAGACCGCGCGGTGTTTTCAGCGGCTCGTCCAGCTCATAGACGCGCGCATACGCCGTCACCAGCGTGAGAAACGTCTCCTCCTTGAAGGTCTCAACGCCCTTGAGCGCCCGGTGGATGGGCAGCAGCTCCAGCCCTGGGTCGGACAGTGGCACCACGGCCGCCAGCGTCGGGCCGCGCTCATCCAGCGCCGCCAGCGGGCGCATGGGCGCTTCATCCAGCACGGCCTGGAGCCGCTTCGACACGGGCGAAGGCTCGATGCGCCGCAGCGACAGCGTGTTCTGCCCGTAGCGCCCTTCCCACACGACGATGGCGCGCTCGGAGGCCTCCGCGAGCAGGCCGCGCAGCACGCCATGGTCATCCGCCGTCAGGGTGACGGCGGGCTCCGCTTCCCAGGCCCTGGGCCGGTACGGGTCATGCTCCAGCGAGGCACCCGCATCCGGGTTCAAGGCACACAGGAGGAAGCGCACCGGTGGGCCGCCGAGCTTGCCAGCGGGCCCCTGCACCTCCACCAGGTACATGGCGGGGCGTGAGTCCCTCAGCAGCGCGCCCGAGTCCCGCAGGCGCCGCAGCTCCGCCGTGGGGTTGGCCGCCTCCATCAGCGGCCGGACGTGGGACGGCTGAGGGACCGCGTTGCCACGCGGCACGTAGCTGCTGGGCTCCAGCGAGGGCTGCAGCGAGGCGAGGAGGGCCGAGAATGGATTGACGCGCGCCATGTCGGGGGGAAGTTGGTGCCTCCTGCCCCGCCGTGCCATGGCGCTCGCCAGGTTGCCTCAGGCCGCGTCTACCACCAGACGTTCGTGTACGGCCGGTCCTTCTCTGAGCGGCCGGCCATCTTCAGGGTGGAGCGGTCCACGCTCTCCTCCCACAGCAGGCTCACCGTGGTGATGGCACCCGCTGAACCGAGGAACGACAGGACGTACGGCGTGGACTGATCGAACCCGCCCAGCACCAGGCCGGAGAGGAGCAGCACCACCGCGCCCACGCCGCCACCGAAGATGTTGGCTCGGACGATTTGAGACGGCGTCGGGTTGTAGCGCATGGTGGCCAACGCCAGCGCACCCGCGCCGATGCCCGGCGCCAGCAACAGCGTGTCCCGCCACGTCTTGCCAGACACGGGCGTCCCGGAGAAGTGGACGATGGCCAATAGCAGCGACGCATAGGCCGCACCCCAGCCCGCGCCGGACGAAATCAGCAAGCCGTCATTGAGCGGGAGCTGTCCGCCGCCAAGGCCCGCCGTGAGCCACGCGCCCAGCTCCGCGCCGAGGAAGGCGGACCACGTCAGGATGCCCGCGTCCTGCGTGAAGAGGTCCATCAGGCCCGCGGTGAACATGCCGCCCACCACCGAGTTGGCGATGCCGAAGGTGGCCATGGGGCGGTCCACCCAGTTGTTGAACTGCCACCACGACGAGGCCCCGAAGCCCAGACCCGCGCCGATGAGCGTGCCCGCGAGCATCGCCTCACGCGAGCTCTTGTCGAAGTTGAAGTCACTGGCGAACGCCTGCGTGAAGAAGCCCCCCAGCGCGCCCAGCGTCGTGTGGTGCACGATGAAGCTGAAGCTGCCCGGGCCGGAGAGGAACGGACCCTGGCGCGGCCTGCCGTCCAGCATCACCCCCGTGTCCTCGATGGGAGGCACGCCCCGCTTCGCCATGGCCTGGTCGTCCGGCGTCAGCGGCGACTGCGGCTTCGTCCGCAGCGAGTCCGGATCCGGAGGCAGTGTGGGCGCGTCACTAGCCGTCGCGGAGTCGTCCGGAGCGCGAGCCGGGTCCTGCGCATCCGACGGTGGATAGGCGTTCTGCGCCGGGGGATAGCCCTGCGGCGGCTGCGCATACGGGTCCACCGGCTGCTGCGTCTGCGGCGGCTGCGCATACGGATCCGCCGAGGGCTGCTGCGTCTGCGGCGGCGCATACGGGTCCGCAGGCTGCTGCGTCTGCGGCGGCTGCGCATACGGGTCCACCGGCTGCGCGGAGGACGGCGGCTGTGCATACGGGTCCACCGGCTGCGCGGACGCCGGCGGCGGCGCATACGGGTCCGCCGGCTGCTGCGGCTCCGTCTGGCGATACGTGGGCTGCGGAGGCGCCGTGTAACCCGCGGGGGCAGACGGTGGCTGCGCGGACCCCGGGGATGGATAGGTTCCGCCAGCCTGCGCCTTCGCGGGCTCCGGAAGGACCAGCGCGAGAGCGAGGGCGGTGATGGGGAGACAGCTCCAGCTTCTCATTGATGACACGCAAGGACTCCTTCGGTCCGGCCGGGCGGCAGAAAACCACAACCTGTCCTCGGGTGCCGGAAATTGGAGTGCCCTCCGACCTTCCCTGTCCCCTCGTTCACAGCCACGCACTTCTTTTCTTCCGCGACGCGAATGCGGCTCGCGTATCAGTGTGGCCCCATGCCTGAAGGCTTCTCGTGGTCCGAACTCGGCGTCGACTCAGCGCGCGTGCAGGTGGTGAAGGACCTCCCCCTCCCCTCCGGCCGCCGCGACTTCGTCCTCTACTGGTGCATGGTCAACCACCGCGCCGAGCAGAACCACGCGCTGGATGCCGCCATCGCCCTGGGCAACCACCTGGGCCTGCCCGTCGTCGTCTATCAGGCCATCCGGCCGGACTACCCCTACGCCTCGGACCGGCTCCACGCCTGGGCCCTGGAGGGGATGATGGACATGGCCGCGGGCTGCGCCGCGCGCGGGCTGCCCTACTGGCTGGAGCTGCCCCGGACCGCGAAGGAGCACCGTCCCCGGCTGGCCTCGCTCGGTCGGCGCGCCGCCGCCATCGTGTCGGACCTGTTCCCCACGTTCATCATCCCGGGCCACCTGCGCGGCGCCGCCAAGGCCCTGGACGTGCCGCTGTTCGCCGTGGATGCGTCCTGCGTGGTACCCATGCAGCGCATCGCCACGCGGCAGGTTGGCGCCTATACCCTGCGGCCCAAGCTGAAGAAGCTGTGGCCGGAGTACCTGGACCTCGCAGTGCCCAACCGCGAGGTGAAGGCCGCCGCGGCCGGACGCAAGCTGGCGCCGGACTTCGCCACCTCGGACGCACGCGAGGCCCGCGAGTCCCTGGACGCCTTCGACTTCGACCACTCGGTGGCGCCCGTCGCGGAGCGCGGAGGACGCAAGGCGGGCCTCAAGGCGCTCCAGGCCTTCGTGAACCAACGCCTGGAGGGCTATGCCGCCGGCCGGAGCGACCCGGGCCTGGCGCAGCAGTCCAACCTGTCCCCCTTCTTCCACTGGGGCAACCTCTTCGCCGGCGAGGCCGCGCGCGCCGCCATCCGCGCTCGCGGCGCTCAAGACGCTTCGGTGCAGGGCTTCCTGGAGGAGCTGCTCGTCCGCCGCGAGCTGGGCTTCAACTACTGCTTCCACACCCCGGGGCCACAGCAGCTCTCCGTGGACTCCCTGCCGCCGTGGGCGAAGGAGACGCTCACCCTCCACCAGGAGGACGCGCGCGAGCACCGCTATTCGTTGAAGCAGCTGGAGACAGCGCGGACCGCGGACGGCCTGTGGAACGCGGCCCAGCGCGAGCTGGTGGAGCGTGGCCGCATCCACAACTACCTGCGCATGCTGTGGGGAAAGAAGATCCTGGAGTGGACTCCCGCCCCCAAGGAAGCGCTGAAACGCATCGCGTTCCTCAACGACAAGTACGCGGTGGACGGCAGGGACCCCGCGAGCGTCGCCAACTTCATGTGGGTGCTGGGACTGCATGACCGCCCCTTCCAGGAGCGGAAGGTGCTGGGCAAGGTGCGCCCCATGAGCTCCCCGCGCACGGCGGCCAAGTACAACCTGGCACCCTACCTGGCGCGCTGGGGCCGCCCGGAGGACCCACCGGTGAAGCTCAAGCGCGTCCGCAAGACGGCAGGCCCGTGAGCAAGCCTGTTGACATCCGCGCGCCCAAAAGTGACACGGCGGTTCCATTCCCGCGCGGGCACGGCTAAACGCTCGAAGCGGGACACCGAGACTTGGAGCCAGCCATGGGAATGATGAAGTTCGATATCCCCCACTCCCTCCCCAAGGAGGAGGTCAAGCAGCGCGTCGAACAGTTGCTCCAGTACTGGGGCGGCAAGTACGGCGTGAAGGCGGACTGGCAGGGGGAAGGCGCGAAAATCGTCGGCAAGGTGATGGGCATCCAGATGGACGCCTCGTTCGTCATCACCGACAAGGCCGTCGAGGGTGAAGGCACCGACCCTGGCATGCTGCTGCGTGGCCAGGCCAAGAGCTACCTGCAGAAGAAGTTCGGCTCGGTGCTCGACCCGAGCAAGAGCCTGGACCAGGTGAAGAGCAGCCTGGACTGACGTGAAGCCCGGGACGCGGCCCCTGCCTCAGCGCAGGGGCTGCTCCTCCAGCGCGGCCAGGGCGTAGCGCGCCGCGCGAGAGATGGCATCCGCCGAGTCCGGCATCTCCGGGTAGTGCCCCGCCAGGGGCCGCTGCGGAAAGCGGAGCTGGGCAATGGCGTTGCGGTAGCTGCGGCGCGCCGCCTCATGGTCCTGCGTGCGCTCGTGCACCTGCGCCAGGAGGTAGTGGCCAATGGCCAGCGTGGGCTCCAGGAACAGGGCCTTGCCCAGCTCGGAGCGCGCCTCGCTCAACTCCCCTGCCTGCAACGCGGCGACCCCACCGAACACCCGCGCCTCCACGCACAGCGGCTCGCGCTGAATGGCCTGCGCGAAGGCCTCGCGCGCCTCGGGGATGCGGCCGGTGAGGGAGAACAGGTTGCCCAGCGTCAGCAGCCCGTCCAAATCACTGGGCTCGTCCGCGAGCAGCCGCTGCACGCCGGCGATGGCCGCCGAGAAATCCCCCTGCGCCATCTTCCGCACCGCCATGGCCAGCCGCTCCGCCGGAGGCAGCAGCGTGGGCCAGGCGGGCACCTCCACGGTGGGCGCGCGCGGCGAGGAGTCCACCGCAGGAAGCTCGGTGGTGATGCGCGGACGGGCGGAGTCCACACTCCCCACCATGGGCAGCTCCGAGGTGACCCGCGCGCGCGCGGCGATGGCCGGCAGCGGCGAGTGAGGCGACACCGCGGGCAGCCGCCCCGGCACCACGGAGCGCGGACTGGAGGAGGCCCCCACCGCCGGCAGCGTCACGCTGGGTGCGCCAGGCGCCGCCACCGCGGGCAGCCGCGTCGTCAACGGGACGTCCTCGGGCTGCATCCGCTTGCGCACGGAGACGTCGGGCTCGCCGGGGTACGGGGTGATGCGCAGCGGCGGCACCCGCATGCTCTTGTCGTTCAGCGGGCGGCGGTACACGAACGCCCCTTCGACTTCGATCATCTCGAAGCGGTCGTAGACCTTGAAGAGGCTCTCCGAGTACCCCAGGAACAACAAGCCGCCTGGCCGCAGCGCGGCGAGGAAGCGGTCCATCAACCCGCGGATGGTGGGCAGGTCGAAGTAGATGATGACGTTGCGGCAGAGGATGAGGTCCAGCGACGACAGGGCCACCTTGTCGAAGACGGGGACGGCCAGGTTCTGCCCGTCGAAGCGGATGTAATCACGCAGCGCGGGCAGCGCCTCGTAGCCCTCTTCCACCGGCTTGAAGAAGCGCGTCAGCCGGTCCTGGTTGATGCTGATGGCCCGCCGCGAGGTGAAGCGCCCCTGCTTCGCGGCCTCCACCGCGGCCAGGTTGAGGTCGGTGGCCCACAGGTCCACCTCCAGCGACAGCGCGCCCAGCTCCGCCAGCACCATGGCCAGGCTGTAGGGCTCCTCACCCGTCGCGCAGCCCGCGGACCAGATGGACACCTTGCGCATCTCCCGCCGCGAACGGGACACCAGCTCCGGCAGCACGCGCTTCTCCAGCGCGCGGAACTGCTTCCCGTCGCGGAAGAACTCCGTGTGCCCCACCGTCACCAGCGGCAACAGCGAGCGCAGCTCCTCTTCGCCGCCCGGGCCCGTCAGGCGCTGGATGTAGTGCTCGGGCTCGTCCAGGCCCAGCACGGGCATGCGCGCGGACAGCGCCAGCCGAAGGCTGTGGAAGCCATCCGGCGTGATTTTCAGCCCCGCGCGCTCCAGCAGCAGCGCGGCGAGTTGTTGCAAGACTCTCTGGCTCGCCGTCAACACACGTCCACCCACTGCATCAGCGCCGCGCCAATCCGGCTCAGTGGCAGCACTTCGTGCGCCGCGCCCATCAACACCGCCTCGCGCGGCATGCCCCAGACGACGCTCGACGCTTCGTCCTGGGCAATGGTCCGGCCGCCGCGCTCTCGTATCTCCTTCAACCCTCGCGCCCCGTCGCGCCCCATGCCCGTCAGGATGACCCCGATACAGCGCGGGCCGAACGACTCCCCCGCGGAGGTCAGCAGCATGTCACAGGACGGCCGGAAACCGCGAAGCGCGGGGCCCGCGTCCAGCTCCAACCTGCCCTCCGGTCTGACCAGGAGGTGACTGCCAGACGGAGCGATGTACACCGCCCCCGGCTCCATGACCACGTCATGTTCGGCCTCGAGCACGCGCAGCGCCGTTTCATTGGCCAGCCAGTGCGCCAGCCCTTCCGTGAAGCCGTCGCTGATGTGCTGGCAGTAGGCGATGGGCGCCGGAAAGGCGCGCGGAATCATCCGCAGCACCTGCGCCACCGCCTTGGGCCCGCCCAGGGACGCGGCGATGGCCACCAGCGGAAACGGCGGCGGCGGCTTCGTGTCGCGCGCTGTCTGCGGAGGCGCCCGCGTGTGCACCTGGCGCACCGCCTTCACCTGCGCCAGCAGCACCAGCCTGCGCGACACGTGCGCCCAGAACTCGGGCCCGGGATTCGCCGGACGCTCCAGCACGTCCAGCGCGCCCGCCACCATCGCCTGGAAGGCCTCCTGGCCGGACAACACCCCGGGGTGCAGCGCCAGCACCGGCACCGGCCGCTCCACCATGACGTGCTCGATGGCGGGCAGCGCGTCCAGCGCGCTCAGGTCCACCAGCACCACGTCCGGGAAGTGCCGCTGCACGGCCACCAGGGCGCCGGCGAAGTCCACCTCCGCCGGCCCCACGGGCACCAGGGACTCCCCATCGAACAGGCCCCGGGCCGCGAGCGCACGCAGCCCCTTGCCCACCATGAGCACCCGAAACGCCATTCCTGCGACCGCCGCGCCACCGCCCAAGCCTGGCTCCTCAGGTCAGCCGGTCGATGGCCTGCGCGAGAACCTCCACGCCCAGCTCACCCTTGACGAGGTACGCGTCCGCGCCCGCATCCAACCCGCGCCGCTTGTCCTCGGGAGAGGCGAGCGACGACAGGATGATGACCGGAATGCGGGCCACCGCGGGCGTCGACTTGAGCCGCCGCGCCAGCGAGAACCCGTCCAGCCTGGGCATCTGCACGTCCGTGAGGATGAGGTCGTAGGTGTTGTTCTGCACCTTCACGTAGGCCTCTTCGCCGTCCTGGGCTTCCTCCACCGAGTGCCCCAGCGCCTTCACCAGCGCCCCTTCCGTGGCGCGGGCAATGGGCGAGTCATCCACCAGCAGCACCCGGAGGCGCTTGGCGGCGGGGGCCTGGGTGACGGGGCGGGCCATGCGGCGCACCTCCGCCATGATGTCCGGGACGTGGAGCAGCACGGCGATGCGGCCGTCCTCCAGCGCCGCGGTGCCGGCGATGAAGGGCGCGCCCTTGAGGAACTCGCCGCCGCAGGGCTTCACGGCCACCTCGCGCTCATCCACGAAGCCGTCCACCACCAGCGCCGCGTGGTCCTCGCCGTGACGCACCACCACCGCGGGCGGCTTGTCGAAGCGGTTGCCGCCGTTGAGGCCGAGCAGCGGCCCCAGCGCCACCAGCGCCGTGGGCTTGCCACGGTGCCGCACGGCCAGCGTGCCGAAGATCTCCAGCCGGTCATCCGGCTTGACGCGCATGACGGCTTCCACGTCCGCGGCGGGCATGCCGTAGACGTCGTCGCCCAGGCGCACCAGCAGCACCTTCATCAACGCCAGTGACTGCGGCAGGCGCAGGGTGATGGTGGTGCCACGGCCGATGCGGCTGTTCACGCCCACCGAGCCGCCCAGCATCTCCACCTTGCGCTTCACCACGTCCATGCCCACGCCACGGCCAGACAGCTCGCTGACCTGGTCGCGGGTGGAGAAGCCGGGGCGGAAGATGAGCTCGATGGCCTCGCGCTCCGACAGCGCCGCGGCCTGCACGGCGTTGATGAGCCGCTTGGAGATGGCCGCCTGGCGCAGCCGCTCCGGGTCGATGCCGCGGCCGTCGTCCTCCACCTCGATGTGGAGCATGTCGCCGTCCACGCGCACGCGGACGCGGATGCGGCCGTTGAGCGGCTTGCCCAGCTGCTGGCGCGTGTCCGGGGACTCCACGCCGTGGTCCACCGAGTTGCGCAGCAGGTGCACCAGCGCGTCGCGCACGTCACCCAGCATGGACCGGTCCACGCCGATGTCGGCGTTCTCGATGACCAGGTCCACTTCCTTGCCCTGCGTGCGCGACATCTCGCGAACGGCGCGCGGGAAGGCGTCGAACACGGTGGCCAGCGGCACCAGCCGGGCCTCGGCCACGTGGTCCGCCATCTTCGCCAGGTTGCCGTGCAGCGTGTTGATGCCGTCGTCGTTGCGGCGCACGAAGCGGAACGCGTCGTCGCGCAGCATGTGGAGGTCGCTCTCCACGCGGTCCAGCTGCTCGCGCACCTCGTTCGAGATGTCGACCACTTCCGCCAGCCGGAGGAAGCGGTCCCCCAGGCGGCTGAAGCGCTCGAACAACGCCTCCGTCTCCGAGCTGCGCAGCCGGCCACGGGCGCTCTCCACCAGCAGGTCGCCCGCGAGCAACCCCAGTGAGTCGAGCACCTCCACGTTGACGCGGATGCTCCGGTCGGCCACCGCGGACTTCGCGGCGCTCGGGGCCTCCTCGTCACGGCCGTGCCCCCCGGCCGCCGGCTGCGCGGAGGCAGCGGCGTGCGCCACCGATTCGGCCCCGGGGGCACGAGGCGGGGACGCGGCCACCGGAGCCTGCACGGGCGGCGCGGCGACGGCCGCCGGTGCCACCCCGGGCGCGGCGACAGGCGGCGGCGCGGGAGGAGGCGCGGCGGGTCGCGCGCCAGCGATGGCCGGCGGCGTCTGACCGGAGACCTCCGCGAGCATGCGGACCATCTCCTCGCTGGCCGGGTTGCCCGTGTTGGCGCCGGACAGGTCTTCATTGAGATCGGACAGGACGTCGCACGCCCTGAGCAGGACGTCGGTGGCCACCTCGGTGGCCGTCTTGCCCTCGCGCTCGGCGCGCAGCACGTCCTCGGCGGCGTGCGCCAGCTGCCCGATGGCGGCCAGACCCAACATGCGGGCCTCGCCCTTCATCGTGTGCAGCTCGCGCGCGACGTCCTCCGCGGCCTGGTCCGCGGTCTCCTTCTCCAGGTCCAACACCCCCAGTTGAATCTTCTGGAGTCGGTCGGCGGTGACCTCCTGGAACTTCTTCAGGAGGGATTTCTTGAGAGCCTCGGTGTCCATGGCCAACGTACGCCCCTCCCCTTCCAGGAAGCGCTAGTCGGCCTTGAACCGCTTGATGAGCTCGGCCAGCCGTCCGGCCAACTGCGTGAGCTCCGCGGCCGCGCCCGTCGCCTGCTTCGAGGCCTGCGTCGTCTGGCGCGTGACGTCCTCGATCTCCGCCATGGAGGCCACCACCTGCTCGGTGGCCGTGCGCTGCTGCTGCGTGGCCAGGTTGATGACGCGGGCCGCGTCGCTCGTCTCCTGGACGCCAGCGAGGATGCCTTCCACGGCCTGCGCGGCCACCGCGCCCAGCTTCTCACCGGACTCCGTGGCGGCCTTGGACGCCTCGGCGGCGCCGGCCGCGGCGGCCGTGGCCTCGCGAATCTCGGTGATGAGGTTCTTGATCTCCTTGGTGGAGTCCAGGACGTTCTCCGCCAGGCGCCGCATCTCCGCCGCGACGATGGAGAAGCCCTTGCCGGCCTCACCCGCGCGGCTGCCTTCCAGCGCCGCGTTCAGCGCCAGCAGGTCGGAGCGGTCCGCGATCTCGTCGATGACCTCCACCACCGTGCCGATGCGCTCCACGCGCTTGGACAGCTTCGCGATGGAGTCCGCCACCGCGACGCCGTCGCTGCGGATCTGCTGCATGGCCTGGATGAACTCACCAATGGCGCCCCGGCCCGCGCGCGCCGCGCCCAGCGTCTCCTCCGCCACGCGCGCCACGCTGCCCGCGTTCTCCGCGATCTGCGCCGACGCGTGCTTCAGCTCCTCCATGGTGGCGGTCGTCTCGTGGATGGCCGCCGCCTGCTCCGTGGAGGACGTCTCATGCTGCGTGGAGGCCGCCAGCACCTGGTTGGCGGACGAGGACAGCCTCAGGGCCGCCTCGTTGATCTCCCGCACGAACGTGCGCAGCGTCTCAATGACCTTGCCGAAGCCCTCCAGCAGGGGCCCCAGCTGGGGGTCTTCCGTGGTGGTGTTCCACCGGGACAGGTCGCCCTCGCGCACCAGGCCGATGAGCGCGTCCAGCGCCTGGTCAATCTCCTGCGCCGCCACGTGCTTGCGGTGCTCGGAGGCCGCGAACTGGTCCAGCACCTGGTTGAGCAGGTGCGCCAGCTCCGCGCTGGACTCCCCGACCAGCTCCTTGGGCACGCGGGCCTGGAGGTTGCCGGACAGCACCGTCAGCAGCGTGTCGGTGATGGCCTTGGTGGATGGCGGGGTCGACGCCGCGTTCGTGGCGCCGGCCTTGGAGGCGGGTGCCTTCCGGGCGCGAGCCTTGCCTGCGGGCTTCTCGTTGGGGGTGTCCAGGGACATGTGTCTCAGTGCCTTCCTTGAGTCCTTGCGGTTTCGACCAGATCGATGAGCAACACGGTGCGGGCCTCTTCCAGGCACACACCGACTGCGTAGGCTGCGGCGCCGGCCGTGGGGGGCATCCGGCGCAAGGAATTGACGGGGATGGAGCGCACGCCGTGCACGGCGTCCACCTTGAGGTGGGCTTCACCCTCCGGGGTGTCGAAGACGATGGCGCGACCGCCGCGGTGGAGCAGGCCCAGCTCCGGCAGCGTGAGGTCCTCCGGCAGCGCGCGGTCGATGCGCAGCACCTGGGACGCATCCGTGCCGTAGAGCGTGACGCCGATGTCGAAGAAGAGCAGGTCCACCTCTTCCTCCTTCTCATGGAGGGCGTCGTCGTTCACCGCGCCACCGCCCGCTGCCGCGCCGTCTGGAGCAGCTTGGAGAAGTTGAGGAGGTTGATGGCCTCCTGGTTGCCGCTGGCCTGCACCACGCCCAGCAGGTGCTCGGCCGCGGCGTCCCCCCCCAGGGGCGGCGGGAGGATCTCCGCCACGGGAATGCGGCGCAGCCCCAGCACCGTGTCCGCGACGACGCCGGCCACGTAGCTGCCCGTGACGCCGACGAACAGGCGGGTGCGCGGGCCGATGCGGGCCTCTCCCTTGGAGAGGAAGCGCAGCAGGTCCAGCACCGGGAGCACCTCGCCCCGGTGGCCGGTGACGCCCATGATGAAGGACGGGGTCCGGGGCAAGGGCGTGAGCAGACCGGCCCGAAGCACTTCGAGCACGTTCTCACTGGGCACGCCCAGGCGCAGGTCGCCCACGCGGAAGCAGAAGAACTCCTGCTCCGGCCGGGCCTGGGCGGCCAAGGCGCGGTCCGGAGCCATCCGGAGTGCTCGCTGGAGGGGAGTCGAGGTCGTGGTCAAGGCGCCAAAGTATCCGGAGGCGGCGAATAGCGGTCAAGAGGACCCGACGGACAGCCCGCCTGGTCGCCGTTTCGATGGTCCGCGCTGCACCAAAGGTGTAGGGTTCCACCGCGAAGCCCTTGAGGAGGACGATGTCGCGCGTACTGGTCATTGATGACAGCCCGATGCTGGTGGAGCTCACCGTCCGGGCGCTCACCGCCGCCGGCTACCAGGCGAGCGGCGCGCAGGACCTTGCCAGCCTCGAGCAGAAGCTCGCCGAGGGGCCGTTCTCGCTCATCCTCATGGACGTCAACATGCCGGAGATGTTCGGCGATGACGTCGTGGAGTACCTCCGCCGGCAGAAGAAGGTCACCGCGAAGCTGGTCCTCTATTCCGACATCTCCGAGGCGGAGCTGGACGGGAAGACCCGGGCTTCGGGGGCGGACGGCTACATCCTGAAGAGCGGCGGGCTCGAAGCCGTGCTCGGCGGGGTCATGGGTCTGATTGGCCCCCCCGCCCTGGGCATCCCCACCGCCGCGCCCGCTCCGGCCGCGGCCCCCGCGGCGGCGCCCACCGCGCCGGCTCCCGCGGCCCCTGTCACCGCGGCGACGGGCGGCCTCAAGCCCGCGCCCACCACGGGCGGGCGCAAGCCGCGCATCCTCATCGTGGATGACAGCGAGATGACGGCCCGCATCATCGAAGCGGACCTGGTGGCCAAGGGCTTCGAGGTCCACGTCGCCGACACCGCCGACAAGGCCACGAAGATCATCCTCAAGAAGCAGACGCGCCCGGACCTGGTGCTGCTGGACGTGCGCATGCCCAACGTGAACGGCGAGCAGTTCTGCCGCTTCATCAAGAGCAACAGCCTCTTCAAGGGCATCAAGGTGCTGCTGTGCTCGGGGGAGAACGTCGAGGAGCTGCAGCGCATCTGCCGCGAGGCGGGCGCTGACGGCTACATCCCCAAGGACGCGGTGATGGGCAACCTGGTGGCCAAGGAGCTGATGCCCACCGGCAACGAGTAGTCCCCGGGGGGCTCCTGTCGGCGGAGGAAGGAACGCCCTCCTCCGCCAGGAGGCGCTACCGGCGCCCGGCCGCGTTCTCGCGCTCTTCCAGCCCGCGCGCGAAGTTGCCCACGATGAGCCCCGGCCGCGCCGCCTTCAGCCGCTGAAGCAGCGTGCGGATGCCCACCGGCTCGCCCCCGGCGCCGCGCTCACGCGCAACGTCCAGGTACTGCAGCGGGTCGATGCACAGCGAGCGCGTCTGCACCTGGTCCACGCGGTACTTTTTCACCAGCCGCTCCAAGGCCCGCACCTCGCCCTCGCGGTCGGTGACGCCGGGGAACAGCAGCAGGTTCAGCGCCAGGTACGCGCCGCGCTCACGCGCCAGGGCGATGGAGGCCTCCACGTCCTCCCAGCCGTACTTCACCGGCTTGTAGTAGGCCTCGTAGAGTTCCTTCACCGCCGAGTTGAGCGACACGCGGACGGCGTCCAGCCCCGCGTCGAAGAGGGCCTCCAGGCCGCGCGTGAGGCTGGCGTTGGTGTTGATGTTGATGGAGCCCGCCTGCGTGCGCGCCCGCATGTAGCAGATGGCCTCGGCGATCTGCTTCCAGCGCGTGAGCGGCTCGCCCTCGCAGCCCTGGCCGAAGCTCACCATGGTGCGGCCCGGCGCGTGCTCCAGGTGGAAGAGGCCAATCTGGCCCATCTCCTCTCCCGTGGGGCCGTCATCCATGCGCTCGTGCGACGCCGGCGGGCCGTCCTCGGGCTGGTCGGAGATGCAGCCGACGCAGCGCGCGTTGCACATGACGGACGCGGGGATGGCGGCCTCGTCACGCACGTAGAAGGTGTTCTGCGACGTGAAGCACCGGTAGAGCATCGCGCACGTCTTGAGCTGCTTCAGCACCCGGTTGTCCGGGAAGCGCGCCAGGTGCTTCGCCACCAGGTCCTTCATGTCCGGCGTGGAGAACCGCTCCGGGTCCCAGTGGGAGCGACGGTCGGTATGGATGGCCCACGCCACCGGTCCCTCTCCCACCCAGGCGGCGGCGGTGTACGCCCACTGCGGCAGCACGGGGCCACTGCCCTTCACCTCGCCGGGGAGGAACGTCCGCGTGTAGCCCGGGGGCAGCAGCGCGCCCACCGCGTTGGGGACAAACGACTTGCCCCCCATCTTCATCTCCCGGACGAGTTCCAGCTCCCCCGTCTCCGGATGCAGCCCCACCGGGAGGCGGCCCGGCAGGTGGACGAGCCGCCCGGCGGAGGGCAGCGCGATGGGCTTGTCCTGCGGAGGAACGAGCTCTTCGCCGCTGCGCAGCGTGGCGAGCAGGTACGGATGTTCCATCACCCGTCCCTTGGGGTCCGCGAATAGGAGCTTCGGGGCAGACGTCATGTCCCGGGTAACTAACACGAGCGGCCCGCGCTTCATCACGCATCGCATCCAACGCCTCGCGTCATGTCTTCAGGGGTGTTTGCCGCGAATGGCGCCCAAGCGGGGCTGTCCGCCCGCGCCTTGATTCCCCCTTGGCCCCTCGTTAGGGTCCGCGCGCTTTTTACGTCCCCCTCTCGGAGGCAGTCGTGATCGTCGGAGTTCCCAAGGAGATCAAAACCCGCGAGTACCGCGTCGGAATGGTGCCGGCTGGCGTGAGCGCCTTCATCGCCGCGGGTCACACGGTCCTGATCGAGACGAACGCCGGCGTTGGCTCCGGCATCCCCGATTCGGAGTTCCAGCGCGTCGGCGCGCAGATCGTCACCACCGCGGACGAGCTCTGGAAGCGCTCGGAGATGATCATCAAGGTCAAGGAGCCCATCGCGCCCGAGTACGCGCGCATCCAGCCCGGCCAGATCATCTATACGTACTTCCACCTGGCCGGCGTGGATCCGGAACTGACCAAGACGCTGCTCCAGAAGAAGGCCTCGGCCGTGGCCTACGAAACGCTGCAGCCGGATGATGGCAGCCTGCCGCTGCTCAAGCCCATGAGCGAGGTGGCCGGGAAGATGGCCATCCAGGTGGGCGCCCGGTGCCTGGAGAAGGCCCACGGCGGCAAGGGCATCCTCCTGGGCGGCGTGCCCGGCGTGCGCCGCGGCCGCGTCACCGTCATTGGCGGCGGCGTGGTGGGCCTGTGTGCCGCCAAGGTGGCGGTGGGCATGGGCGCCGAGGTCACCATCCTCGACGTCAACATGGAGCGCCTCACCTACCTGGATGACGTGTTCCTCGGCCGCGTCGGCGTGCTGGCCTCCGACACGGAGAGCATCGCCCGCTCCGTGCGCGAGGCGGACCTCGTCGTGGGCGCGGTGCTCATCCCCGGCGGCAAGGCCCCGAAGCTCGTCTCCGAGGCCCTCATCGCGGAGATGACCCCGGGCGCCGTGGTGGTCGACGTGGCGGTGGACCAGGGCGGCTGCATCGAGACGTGCAAGCCCACCACCCACGACAACCCCACCTTCGAGGTCCACGGCGTCGTCCACTACTGCGTCGCCAACATGCCCGGCGCCGTGCCGCAGACGTCCACCTACGCCCTCACCAACGTCACCCGCCCCTACTCGCGCAGGATCGCCGACCTGGGTCTGGTGGAGGCCGCCAGGTCCGACCGCGCCCTCGCGCGTGCGCTGAACACCTACAACGGCCACGTCACCTACGAGGCCGTCGCGAAGGACATGGGCTACGCCTACATGCCCATCGCGGACGCGCTCGCCGGCAAGTAAGCCCGGCAAGCAGGCAGACGACGCAGTCGCTGGCGGGGAGGTTCGGATGACGACATCCGGCCTCCCCGTCCGTTATCTCTGCTGGGGAATAAGTTTCCCCGGCCGGCGTCGTGTATTCCCGAAGCGGGCGTCCGGGCGGGTGTCGTGGGATGCCGTTGTTGCCCTGGTTGTTCCCGTGCATACATTTGGCGGGTAAGCGACAACTCATTCCCCTTTTGTTTCGGGCCCTTGGAAGGCGGGACATGTTGGACTTCAGGCAACCCAACCGGACGAAGCAGGAATTCGAAGAGCTGGCGCTCGCCCACCTGGATCCGCTCTATTCGGCGGCCCTGCGCCTGACGAAGAACGAGCGCGACGCCGAAGACCTGGTGCAGGACACCTGCATGCGGGCGTACCGCTTCTTCGACAAGTTCGAGCGCGGGACGAACATCAAGGCCTGGCTCTTCAAGATTCTCACCAACACCTTCATCAACCGCTACCGGCGGAAGGTGAAGGAGCGCACGGTGGTCGAAGGCGTGGAGCGCGAGGCCGTCCACGAGCGCTTCGTGAGCCGGGATGCGACGGACTTCGCGGCCAACCCGGAGCAGTACTTCTTCGACCGGCTCCTGTCGGACGACGTGCTGCGAGCCATCGACTCGCTGCCCATCGACTTCCGGCTGGTGGTCATCCTCGCGGACCTGCAGGAGTTCTCCTATAAGGAAATCGCGGAGATTCTCGAGTGCCCCGTGGGCACGGTGATGAGCCGCCTGTTCCGCGGACGCAAGCTCCTGCAGAAGAACCTGCGTGAGTACGCCGAGGGCCAGGGCGTGTTCCGGCACGACGGTGAGCCGGTGAATGCCCCCGCGGACCTGGAAGAGTATCGCCACAGGAAGAAGACAGGCTAGAAAGCCGTTCCTAGCGCGCCCCATGAACTGCCAGGACCTCGAACGGCTGCTCTATCCGTACCTCGACGGCGAATTCCAGCCCGAGGAACGAGTGGACCTCGAAACCCACCTCTCCGGGTGCGCGGATTGTCGGCGCCGCGCGGAGGAAGAGAAGCAGATGCAGCAGGCGCTGCGGCGAGCCGCGCGCCACTCCGTTTCGGGCATGCGGGCCCCCGCATCGCTCCGGGCCGGCATCCAGGTGGGCCTCAAGCAGCAGCAGCGCCGCGTCCAGTTAGGCGTCTGGCTGCGCGCCGGGGCCATGGCGCTGGTGGTGGTGACGGTGGGCGGCGGCTGGGCCGCGTTCCACGCCGAGCAGCGCCTGAGCGCGGCCAGGACGGAGGCGGTGCAGCGCCACAGCAAGAGCAAGACGCTCCCCTTCGAGATTGCCTCCAACGCGCCGGAGCAGGTGGAGGAGTGGTTCAAGGACAAGGTGGATCCGCGCATCACCGTCCCGCAGCTCCCCAAGGCGAAGCCGCTGGGGGGGCGCATCTCCATCCTCAACGGCCGCGAAGTCGCGTACATCAGCTACGAGACGCTCCCGGACAATGAAGGTGAGCCGAGCCGCCGCCTGGGCGTCTTCGTGCTCCCGGGCGACAACGAGGTCGTCATCCCGAAGTTCCAGGCCCTGCAAGCCGTGGAAGTGGACTCCGCGCAGGGCTTCAACGTCGTCACCTGGCGCGACGACGAAATCGTCTACGAGATGGTGACGGACATGGACGAAAGCGACATCCGCCAGATGCTCGCCGAGCGCGACAGCGGTGAGAAGCTCGCGCGCAAGTCCGTGCCGGAGGCCGACGAGCCGCTGTATTCGCTCCCGCCCGCGTCTCGCGCGCCGCACTCCTGGCCTCCCATCTCCGTGGAGCCGGTGACGTACCCGACGTACCCTCAGTGACGGAAACGTCGGCTGTGTGACGGCGCCTGCCCGCTCCCCGGGCGGCCGGAATTCCGCCCGGTCCGAACATTGACGCTCCCGCGCATGGCCGATAGCCTCGACGCACATCATCACCTTGCGCGTCGCGGCCGGTAGGGCGTTTGCGCGCGCCGCACACCAGGACGGGCCGTCCCTCCATGTCGAAGAAAATCCTGATCGTCGAAAGCGACACCGCGCTCTCCGCCTCCCTGCGTTCGGCCCTGGAGGGCCGGGGCTTCACGGTCGAAGAGACGACCGACGGCAAGGGCAGCGTGGAGCAGATCCGCAGGGAACGGCCGGACCTCGTGGTGCTCGCGGTGGACCTGTCCGCGGGGCAGAACGGCTACCTCATCTGCGGCAAGCTGAAGAAGGACGATGACCTCAAGAACGTCCCCATCGTCATCATCGGCAACCCGGACGGCTTCGCGCAGCACCGCAAGCTGAAGGCCCACGCCGACGAGTACGTCGCCAAGCCGGTGGACGCGGATCAACTGGTGGAGCGCGCGGGGGCGCTGATCGGCTTCCCCGAGCTGCCCGCCACCGAGGACCTCGTCGACGAGAGCCTCACGCTGGACGCGCTCGGCGACGAGCCGATGACGGCGGACTTCGGCGAGGAGATCTCCGTGGAGACCGCGGAGGAGCCTGCCGTCACGGGCGAGGAGCTGGACCTGGACGCCGCCTTCGGCGACCTGTCCGCGCCCGAGGAGACGCCGTCCTTCGAGGAAGAAGTCGTCGTCGCGCCGCCCGAGGCGGTGGTGGAAGGCGTGGAGGAGGACTTCTCCACGCTCGACTCGCTGGGCACCGATCTGGATGATCCGCTGGAAGGGCTGGATGACTCCGACGAGAAGACGGTGATTGGCTTCATCGCCCCCGCTCCCGTGGCCGCGCCTCCTCCCGAGC
>NZ_JABXEO010000090.1:0-33262 GCF_013372585.1 Myxococcus sp. AM010 | reverse complement strand
GGGCCGAGGCTTCGCCGAGGGGCTCCTGCGCCTTGGGTGTCACCGCCGCCACCGCGCCCGGCGTCGTGGGCGCGGGCTCGTTGACCGGCGCGGGCTTCTGCGAGGGGACAGGCCGGGCGCTGACGGGCTTGGGCGGGCTCACCGGGACTTCATCCACCGGCTCCCTGAGCTCCGCGATGGCCCGCAGGTCCGGCTTCGACATCTTCCGAGGGTTCAGCGTGTGCTTCGCCGCGTGCAGCTCCACGCGCTCGCCAGGCCCGACCAGCCGCGGCGGCTGGCCTTCCACCTCGACGCGGACCTGCCCTTCCGCGACGGCCACGGCGGCGCCATCTTTCGTGCGCTCCACCGTGAAGAGGGTGCCCACCACGGAGACGCGCAGGCCCGCCACCTCCACCATGAAGCCCTGGCGCGCGGTGTGCGAGGCCTCGACGGAAAGGCGTCCCTTGTTCACGGTGAGGTGCACATCGCGCGACTCCGCGCGGGACAGCTCCACCTCCGAGCCCGCTGACAGCCGAACGCGGCTTTCATCCGGCAGCCGAAGCAACGCGCTGGAGCGCGCGGGCGTCCGCACCGCCACACCCGAACGCAGCCGCATGCCGGGCTTGAGCGCGCGCTCCGTGCCTCCCGCCTCGCGCAGGATGGCCCCCGCGACGGCGACCCGCTCCGTCTGCGTGGTGGCGTCGAGCTTCTGCGCCGCATTCGTGGGCACAGACGGCTCGCCGCCGGCCGCGGCGTGCGGGGCAGCCTCCGGACCCGAGGGCACCACGTCACCGCCGTGCGACGGAACGGAGATACTGGACGCAGGAGGGGAGGGGGCCTCCCCCTGAGCCACGAGCGCTCCACCCTCATCCATCGCCCGGGGCGCGCGGACCATCCAGAACGCCAGCATCGCCGCGCAGGCGCCCGCGAGCGCCACGGCCCACGGCCAGCGGGCCCTGGGCGCGCCACGGGCCATGCGCCGAGCCGCCTCCGCGCGGAGTCCTTCGCCCATGGCGTCCGAGCGCGGCGGGGGCATGGCGCCGCGTCCCGCGTGGAGGACCGCGCGGGACTGCCGCACCTGCTCCAGGGCCTGGGCACATTCAACGCAGGCGGCGACGTGCGCCTCCACCCGGCAGCGCGCGTCCGCGTCCAGCTCGGCCGCGGCCAGGGCCCACAGGGAGCGGTGCTCATGGCGAGCCATGGAGACCTCCGGGACGGTTGGCGCCGAGCAGTCGCTGCATGGCTTCGTTGAACTCCAGCCGCGCATGGTGGAGGCGGCTGCGGACGGTGTTGGGCGAGCTGCCCACGGCCTCGGCAATCTCGTCCGGGCTCATTCCACACAGCTCGTAGTACACGAAGACGATGCGCTTCTTCGGCTTCAGCCGTTCCAGCGCCAGCTCCACCAGCCGGGCCGCCTGACGCCGCGAGGCCACCCGCTCCGGGTCCTCTCCTTCCGCCGCCGTCTCCGGCAGCTCCCAGACAGAGTCCTCTGGCCGGCGCCGCTTCCAGCGCAGGTGGGACAGGGCCACGTTGGAGCACACGCGATAGAAGAAGGTCCGGAACCGGGACTCGCCCCGGTAGCCCTTCACGGCCGTCAGCAGCCGGAGATAGGCCTCCTGGAGCAGATCCTCCACGTCCACGCGGTTGCCGACCAGGTGCCACAAGGTGCGCGAGGCATCCGCCTGCGTGAGGGCATAGAGCTGTTCGAAGGCCGTCAGGTCGCCCTCCTGGATGCGCCGGACCAGGGCCTGGAGCCGCACCTCGTCCTGGGTGGGAACACCGGACACGTCGCGTCCCTTTCGCTCCTCGGAGAGGTTGGTGACGTGCGCGAATGAGCGGGCTCCACGCAGGAACACCAGGGGTTCTCCCTCGGCTGAAAGGTCCAGGCCACTACATACCTCCATGGCCATGGGTCTCCGGAAAGACGAAAGCCGATCAAATAAAATTTTTGATCATCCGTCTGCGCTACGGAGTCCACCGCTGCTGAAACCGGGCAACACCTCCGGTGGCCGGACCGGTACCCCCTGAGTTTTCGGAGTCCCCACTCATGCGGAACACCCCCATACGTAGCCTCATGTGGCTGCCGCTGCTCGCCGTCCTCTCTGTCCTCCCGGGCTGCATCGTCCATGGAGAGGATGACTGGTACGACGACTACGACGACGACATTTGCTACTGCTCAACCGACCGGGATTGCGACATCGGTGAGAGCTGCCGCAGCGGCGTCTGTCGGACCGTTCCGCCTGACTCGGGCGAGTGTTCGTCCTCCCGGGACTGCCCCGGGTCCCAGGTCTGCATCAACAGCGTCTGCTCGCAGTTCTGCTCGCGTAACTCCGACTGCGGTGCGGGCCAGCGGTGCGACGACCACTACTGCGTCGGGAACGGCGCCGTGGACGGCGGGACGCGCCCGGACGCGGGTTCCGATGGCGGGACGCGCCCGGATTCAGGGACGGACGGCGGGACGCGTCCGGACGCTGGCTCCGACGGTGGGACGCGCCCGGACGCGGGCGTGGACGGGGGTTCTTCTCAGCAGTGCCGCGTGAACATGGACTGCGGCGCGGGGAACTACTGCATCAACAACCAGTGCATCCGCGGCTGCTATGACGATTCCTGGTGTGATGCCACGGACACCTGCGTGAGCGGCCTGTGCCGCCCGCGCCCGGTGGACCCGAACACCTGCTCCACGGCGGCGGACTGCTCCGACGGGAAGGACTGCGTGGATGGCCAGTGCCGCGCGGCCTGCGACTCCACCACCCAGTGCCCGGACGACTACAGCTGCCAGATTGGCTACTGCATGCCCATCCCGGACGGGGGCCAGTGCCGCGCCAACTGCGAGTGCCCCGCCGGCCAGGTCTGCTTCAATGGCCAGTGCAAGGCGCCGCAGCCGGACCCGGGCCAGACGTGCGTGGCCAACTGCGACTGCCCCTCGGGTGACGTCTGCACCAACGGCTACTGCCGGCCGCCGGCCCCGCCGCCTCCTCCGCCGGACGCGGGCACGGGCCCGGCCTGCCAGGCCAACTGCGACTGCCCGTCGGGCCAGGTCTGCTCCAACGGCCAGTGCAAGGTGCCCGCGCCGCCGCCGGTGCAGGATTCCGGAACGTCCACCCCGGTGTGCCGCGCCAACTGCGAGTGCCCGTCCGGTCAGGCCTGCACGGACGGCGTCTGCAAGCCCGTCAACACGGGCAGCGGCGACAGCTGCCAGGCCAACTGCGAGTGCCCCGCCGGCGAGCGCTGCATCGACAACGTCTGCTGGCTGTAGCCGGGGCGGACGCCCGCGTCAGGGAGCCACCATGCGCCAGCAGCGGTGGATCTCCTTGCGCTGGAAGTCCTCGGGGATGGAGCGAGGGGTGATTTCCTCCACCTCCATTCCCCGCGTGGCCTTCGGGTCCAGTTGGAACCCCAGGAAGTTGTTGGAGAAGTAGAGGACGCCGCCGGGTGCGAGCAGCGCCCGGATGGCGGCCAGCAGGCGCGGGTGGTCGCGCTGCACGTTGAAGCTGCCCGACATCTTCTTCGACGTGGAGAAGGACGGCGGGTCGCACACCACCAGGTCGTACCGCTCCGGCGCGTCGGCCTGGGCCTCCACCCAGGCCTTGGCATCCGCGCGCACCAGCGTGTGCCGCGCGTCGGCCAGCCCGTTGAGCTCCAGGTTGTCCTCGGCCCAGTCCAGGTAGGTGTTGGACAGGTCCACCGTCATCGTGCTCGCGGCGCCGCCCGCGGCGGCGTAGACGGTGAAGGCCCCGGTGTACGCGAAGAGGTTGAGGAAGCGCTTGCCCTGGGCCTCCTCCCGCACGCGCGCGCGGGTGTTGCGGTGGTCCATGAAGAGGCCGGTGTCCAGGTAGTCGCCCAGGTTCACCCAGAACTTCAGGCCCTGCTCCTCCACCACGATGCGCCCGCTGTCCTGGCCCACCCGGCCGTACTGCGAGCGGCCCCAGGGCTGGGGCGTGTGGGTCTTCACGAAGATGCGCTCGGGGGGCACGGCCAGCACCTGCGTCACCGCGGCCAGGACTTCCTCCCGCTGCGTGTCCGCGGCGCCAGAGGCGATGGCGCGCCGGCGGGGATACTCCACGACGTGGGCGCGGTCGCCGTAGACGTCGATAGCGAATGGGTACTCGGGGATGTCCCTGTCGTAGACGCGGAAGGCCGTCAGGCCCTGCGTCCGGGCCCACTTGCGGAAGCGCTTGTCCCCCTTGCGCAGGCGGTTGGCGAACATGCCCTCGGGGCCGGTTCCGTCGTCAGCGCCCTGCGTACCTCGTGTGTCAGCCATGCCCAAGCGTCCTTCCGTCCAGACCACCGCGGCCCCCCTCATCCCTGAGTCTCCGCCGTACGACAAGCGCCGAAAGGCGGCGGTGGGGTGTCAGGCCTGCCCACTGTGTCGCTCGGGCACCGGTTGCGGTCCGGACGCGAGGCAAGAAGACTCCGCCGCCATGAGCGTGCGCGTCGAGAAGAACGGCCCCGTCACCACCGTCATCCTGGACCGCCCGGAGGTGCGCAACGCCGTGGATGGCGCCACCGCCCAGGCGCTGGCGGAGGCCTTCCGTGCCTTCGACGCGGACCCGGACGCGCGGGTGGGCGTGCTCCATGGCGACGGGGGCACCTTCTGCGCCGGGGCGGACCTGAAGGCCGTCTCCGAGGGCCGGATGCCTCGCCTGGAGCTGGACGGAGATGGACCCATGGGCCCCTCGCGCATGGTGCTGTCCAAGCCCGTCATCGCGTCCATCGGCGGCCATGCCGTGGCGGGCGGGCTGGAGCTGGCGCTGTGGTGTGACTTGCGCGTGGCCGAGGAGGACGCCGTCCTGGGCGTCTTCTGCCGCCGCTGGGGCGTGCCCCTCATCGACGGGGGGACGGTGCGGCTGCCTCGGCTCATCGGCCTGTCGCGGGCCCTGGACCTCATCCTCACGGGGCGGCCTGTGCCCGCCCAGGAGGCGCTGGCCATGGGGCTGGTCAACCGCGTGGTGCCCCGGGGGCAGGCGCGCGAGGCCGCGGAGTCCCTGGCGCGCCAGGTGGCCGCCTTCCCGCAGGCGTGTTTGAACGCGGACCGGCGCTCCGCCTACACCCAGGCGGGGCTGGGCACCGAGGAAGCACTGCGTCAGGAGTTCGCCCGCGGCGTCAAGGTGCTGGAGTCGGAGTCCATTGTCGGCGCCACGCGTTTTGCCCAGGGGGCGGGGCGTCACGGGACGTTCGAATAGGCGGGTCCTGCTGCGCGGCCGGGAGGGACTGTGTTAGTTGCCCCAGCATGCGCTTCGACACGCTTGCCATCCACGCCGGTCAGGAGCCGGACCCCACCACGGGCGCCATCATGACGCCCGTCTACCTGACCTCCACCTACGTCCAGGACGGCCCCGGAGAGCACAAGGGCTTCGAGTACAGCCGGACGCAGAACCCCACCCGCAACGCGCTCCAGGCCTGTCTGGCCGCGCTCGAGGGCGCGAAGCACGGCGCGGCCTTCGCCTCCGGCCTGGCGGGCACGGACATGCTGATGCACATGCTGGATTCGGGCGACCACGTGGTCGTCTCGGACGATGTGTACGGCGGCACCTTCCGCCTCTTCGACAAGGTGTTCCGGCGGGCCGGGCTGCACTTCTCCTTCGTGGACCTGTCCAAGCCGGAGAACTTCGAGGCGGCGATTACGCCGAAGACGAAGATGGTGTGGGTGGAGTCCCCCACCAACCCGATGCTCAAGCTCATCGACCTGGCGCGCATCGCCGAGGTCGCCAAGAAGCGGAACATCCTCTCCGTCGCCGACAACACGTTCATGACGCCGTACTTCCAGCGCCCGCTGGAGCTCGGCTTCGACGTGGTGGCGCACTCCACCACCAAGTACATCAACGGCCACAGCGACGTGGTGGGCGGCTTCGTCTGCACCAGCCGCGAGGACGTGGCGGAGCGGATGTACTTCCTCCAGAACGCGGTGGGCGGCGTGTCCGGCGCCTTTGACAGCTTCATGGTGCTGCGCGGCGTGAAGACGCTGCACGTGCGCATGGACCGCCACGCGCAGAACGCGATGAAGGTGGCCCAGTTCCTGGCCACGCACCCCAAGGTGAAGAAGGTCACCTACCCGGGGCTGGAGGCTCACCCGCAGCACGCGCTCGCGAAGCAGCAGATGAAGGGCTTCGGCGGCATGGTGACCTTCGACATCCAGGGTGGGCTGGAGGCGGCGCGCACCTTCCTCAAGACGGTGAAGGTGTTCGCCTGCGCCGAGTCGCTCGGCGGCGTCGAGTCCCTCATCGAACACCCGGCCATCATGACCCACGCCTCCATCCCCAAGGCGACGCGCGAGCAGCTGGGCATCACCGACGGCTTCATCCGCCTGTCGGTGGGCATCGAGGACGGGCAGGACCTGGTGGACGACCTGGCGCAGGCGCTCGACGCCGCGAAGTAGCCGCCAGGGCCACGTGGCCCGCCGTCCAGGCTGGAGGCGGCGGGCTGATTTGCTAGGCTGCCTGTTCAGGCAGTGCTCGCCCCTGGAGACCGACCCCCCATGACCCGAGAAGAAGCGCAGATGCTGGCGCAGGCGTTCCTCGCCGCCAACGGCAACCCCAACAGCGTCGGCATCAACCCGCAGGGCTTCGGCGGCGTCGCCCTGGGCGACGCTCAGCTCTACTTCGAGTGGCACGACAAGGAGCAGGCGCTGGAGTGCAGCGCCCTCATCCACCGGTTCCGGGACACCCCGAAGCCGGGCATCCTGGAGGGGTTCCAGGAGGAGCAGAAGAAGGGCACGGACACCGGCGGCGGCACCGTGGACTTCGAGCCGGAGAACAAGTCCCTGTTCCTCAGCCGCACCTACACCACCGCGCCGCAGATCCCCATCTTCAACGACGACATGAAGCGGCTGATGAAGGCCAGCCTCGAGTGGAGCAGCACCGTCCTGAACCGGGTGGCGGACCGCGTCTTCGGACGCTGATCCCCTGTCGCAGTGCGGCAAAGTGAGGGGCACCGCAACTTCCCAGACGCTGGGACGATAATCCCCTCACCAGCAGTCCACTCCTTACAAATCGTCCTGGAGCCCCCATGAACCCCATCGGGAAGTTCATCAACAAGGTCCGTACCGGTGCCGAGAAGGCCATTGACCGCACGCAGGACGCCGTTGGCAACGCCGTCGACAACGTGAAGGACGCCGCTGCCGCCGGTGGCCGCAAGGTCGGCCAGTTCGTGGATGGCTTCGAGAACGCCGCCTCCGGCGCCGCCCGGGGCGTGGGCAACGTCGTCGGTGGCGCGACTCGGGGCGTGCAGGAGTTCTTCGGCGGCGGCAACCAGCCGGACCGCGTGCACGACGGCAAGCTGCTGGGCGCGGACGGCGCGACCTTCCCGCCGGGCACCCCGCTGGCGGACATCCCGGGCGTGACGCCGGCCAACAACCCGAACCCGCAGTCGACGGTCCTCTACGTCAACGGCATCCTGACGTCGAAGGAGGCCCAGTCCGAGAGCCTGCAGGCCATCGCCAACGCGACCGGCTCGCGCGTCGTCGGCATCCACAACGCCACCGAGGGCATGGGCGCGGACCTGGCCCAGTGCGTGAAGGACAAGCTGGACAAGGGCACCAACCCGGCCGTGGACACCCTGGCGGACGCGCTCTACACGGAAATCAAGGCCGGCCGTGACGTGCACCTGATGGCGCACAGCCAGGGTGGCCTCATCTCCAGCCGCGCGCTGAACGACGTGTACAACCGGCTGCGCATCGAAGATGGGATGTCCAAGCAGGACGCCCAGGCGATGATGGGGAAGATTGACGTGGAGACGTTTGGCGCCGCCGCCACCACGTACCCGGACGGCCCGAACTACGTGCACTACGTGAACCGTGGCGACCCGGTCCCCAGCATGTTCGGCCTGGGCCCCGTCGCGGACAAGTGGAACCCCATCGCGGACGGTGGCGAGGGCTCCAAGGTCCACCACTTCAACGAGTTCCACCTGAACCCGTTCGACGGCCACAAGTTCGAGGACGTCTACCTCAAGAACCGCGTGCCGTTCGACCAGGCCCGCGAAGGCAACTTCAACCAGTAACCCATGGCGACCGCTCCCCGCAGTGGCCTCGCTGGTCTGCTCAGGTCCTGGATTTCGGGCCTGGGCCCCGCTGCTCCGGCGGACACGCCGCTGACGCGGGAGTCTGCCCAGCGACTGGTCCAGGGTTTCCTCCATGAAGAGGGCACGCCGCCCAGCCCGGGCATCAACCCCCAGGGCTTCGGTGGGCTCAACGCGGGGGGCGCATCGCTGTACTTCGAGTGGTTGGAGGATACCCAGGCGCTGAAGTGCAGCGCCTTGGTGTACCGCTTCCGCGAACCGCCCAAGCCCGGTGTCATTGAGGGCTTCCAGGCGGAGGAGCGGGAGGGCACGGACGCCGGCGGCGGCACCGTGGACTACGAGCGGGAGAACCGGGGCCTCTTCCTGGCTCGGACGTACACCCGCATGCCGACTGAGCGCGCCTTCGCCAAGGAGATGCGCCGGCTGATGAAGGCCAGCATCAAGTGGAACTCCCAGGTGTTGGACCGCGTCGCTTCGCGCGTGTTCCATCCGGAGGAGCTGGAATCCAAGGACCCGCCGGGTTGAAGTAGCGCCCATGCGCTACTTCGAGGACTTCCAGCCCGGGGACGTGAGCGAACACGGCCCCCACAGGGTGTCGCGCGAGGAAATCATCGCCTTCGCGACGCAGTTTGACCCGCAGCCCTTCCACCTGAGCGACGAAGGTGCCCGTGACAGCATCTTCGGGGGCCTGGTGGCCAGTGGCTGGCACACCGCTTCTCTGTGTCACCGCTTGCTGGTGCAGAGCTTCCTGGGGCAGACCTCCAGCCTGGGCTCGCCCGGCCTGGACGAGCTGCGCTGGCTCAAGCCCGTGCGTCCCGGGGACACGTTGCGCGTGCGCGTGGAGGTCGTCTCCGCCACGCCGTCGCGCAGCAAGCCGGACCGGGGCGCCATCAAGCTCCGCATGGAGGTGCGCAACCAGCAGGACGAGGTGGTGATGACGGAGCTGGCCAACGTGCTCTTCGGCCGGCGTCCGTGAACACGAAGGGCCTCCCGTCTCCGCTGGGGAGGCGTGGAGGCCCTCGGTGCTTCCCAGGCGCGAGCGCGCCGGGGACTACGCCCCCGTGCGGTGCAGGTAGTCGATGAGGTCGATCTTGCTGACGATGCCGACCACCTTCTCGCCGTCCTTCACCACCGCCACGTTGTCCTGAGCGAAGACTTCACGCAGGCGGGCGATGCTGGTCTCGAGCGACAGCGCGCCCTGCAGCGGCGCGATGATGCTGTCGATGGTGTCGGCGAACTTCGCCTTGCCGGCCACCAGCGCGTTGAGCAGGTCGTACTCGTGCACCATGCCCACCGTGCGGCCGTCGTCGCCCACCACCGGCATCTGGCTGATGCCGTGGCCGCGCATCGTCTCCACCACCTGGTCGACCTTGTCGCCGCGGCGCGCCGTCTTCACGTCCTTGGGCTTGTCGCCCAGGATGTCGCGGATGGTGCCGGCGCCCTTCTCCTCCATGAAGCCGTTGTCGCGCATCCACTCGTCCGAGTGGAACTTGCTGATGTAGCTGCTGCCCGAGTCCGGGAGCACGACGACAATCGTCTTGCCCTTGCCCACTTCCTTGGCCAGCTGCACCGCGACGTGAATCGCCGCGCCGGAGGAGCCGCCGGCGAAGATGCCCTCCTCACGCGCCAGGCGGCGCGCGGCGATGAAGCACTGGCGGTCATCGACCTGGCGCACGTCGTCCAGGTGGGTGAAGTCCATGGCGCCGCACAGCATGTCCTCGCCGATGCCTTCCACCTTGTAGACGTGCGGCTCGGTCAGCTTGCCCGTCTTGAAGTAGCCCTCGTAGACGGAGCCCTCCGGGTCCACGCCGACATTCTTGAGGCCGGGAATCTTCTCCTTCAGGAACTTGCCGGCGCCGCTCATGGTGCCGCCGGTGCCCAGGCCCGCGACGAAGTAGTCGAACTTGCCCTCGGTCTGCTCGTAGATCTCAGGACCGGTGGTGTTGTAGTGCGCCTCGATGTTGTCGGGGTTGTGGTACTGGTTCAGCATGAACGCGCCCGGCGTCTCGCGGTGCAGGCGCTTGGCCGTCTCGTAGTAGCTCTGCGGGTCCTCTGCCGGCACGTTCGTCGGCGTCACCACCACCTGCGCGCCCAGCGCCTTGAGGCGGTTGATCTTCTCCAAGGACATCTTGTCCGGCATGGTGAAGATGCACTTGTAGCCCTTGACGGCCGCGGCCAGCGCCACGCCCATGCCGGTGTTGCCGGACGTGTTCTCGACGATGGTGCCGCCGGGCTTGAGCTTCCCCTCCCGCGCGGCCTTCTCGAGGATGTAGAGCGCCATGCGGTCCTTGATGGACGCGCCCGGGTTCATGAACTCGCACTTGACCAGCACGGTCGCGTCGTTCGGCCCGACGAGCTTGTTGAGCTTGACCAGCGGCGTGTTGCCAATGGCGGTGAGGATGTTCTCGTGGATGTCCATCGCGGCTTCCGTAAGTAAATGAGGGTTCGCGGCGCGTCTTATATGCCGCCGCACTGGCCCGGTCGACAGCGTGTGGCCTCTTGCGACCCTGGAGAGTGTTGAACCCACCCCGGCGGACAGGGAGTTCCGACGCACCCGGACGTACGTGGGGGGACGGCTGGCCGCTCGTCGGGTGGGCGACAGCCCAGGGGGCGTGCGGGCATCCCCTCGGACAGGCCTTTGACCCGGATGGGCGCGCCTCCGATACTCAGGTGCGACTTGCGTCAACCCCCTCCGGAGAACCCCGTCGATATGGAACTCGAGGCCGCCCTGCGCGACCAGGTGGGACAGGCCATGGGCCGTCCCGTTCCCAGCGCCCCCATCACGAAGCTGAAGGGCGAGGCGAGCAGCCGCTCGTACTACCGCGTTGGCGCGCCACCCGAGAGCTGGGTGGTGATGGTGATGCCGCCCGACTCGACGAAGAAGAGCGACGAGGTCACCCAGGGCGAGCCGCCCAAGGAGCTGCCCTTCGTCAACGTGCACCGCTACCTGGAGAAGCTGGGCGTGCGGGTGCCGCGCATCCTCCGCTACGACGAGCCGGCCGGGATGATGGTGATTGAAGACCTGAGCGACATCACCTTCGAGTCCGCGCTGGAGGGCGGCAAGCACCACGAGGCGCTCTACACCCGCGCCGTGGACCTGCTGGCGCGCCTGCGCGCGGCGGCGGAGAAGCAGCAGGACCCGGACTGCCTGGCCTTCACCCGCGCCTTCGACGAGGACCTCTACGACTGGGAGCTGCACCACTTCCGCGAGTGGGGCATGGAGGCGTGGAGCGGCAAGACGCCCACGGACGCCGAGCGCGCCGAGCTGGACGCCACCTTCCGCGACATCGCCCGGCAGCTGGCCGCCGCGCCCCGCGGCTTCACGCACCGCGACTACCAGAGCCGCAACATCATGGTGAAGGAGGGCGAGCTGGTCGTCATCGACTTCCAGGACGCGCTCCAGGGCCCGCGCCAGTACGACCTGGTGGCGCTCTTGCGCGACAGCTACGTGGAGCTGGAGCGCGACTTCGTGGACGCGATGCTGGACCGCTACATCGCCACCTTCCAGGAGGTGAGCGGCGAGCGAATCGACGCGGCGTCCTTCAAGGCCTTCTTCGATTTGCTCACCATCCAGCGCAAGCTGAAGGACGCGGGCCGCTTCGAGTTCATCCACCGCGTGAAGGGCAACCCGGGCTTCCTGGTGTCCATCCCCGCGTCGCTGCGCTACGTGCGTGACGGCTTCGCGCGGCGGCCGGAGCTGCGCAAGCTGCAGGACCTGGTGGCGAAGTACGTCCCGGAGCTGGCGGCCTGAGATGAAGGCCATGGTCCTCTGCGCGGGCCTGGGCACGCGCCTGCGCCCGCTCACCGAACGCTGGCCCAAGCCGGCCATGCCCTTCCTGGGGCAGCCGCTGCTGCGCTACCACCTGGCGGTGCTGAAGGCCGCGGGCGTGACGGCGGTGGGCATCAACACCCACCACCTGCCGGACACCATGGCGGCCGTGGCCCGCGCCGAGTGCGCTCGCGCGGGGCTGCCGCTGCACGTGGTGAGCGAGCCCGTCATCCAGGGCACCGGCGGCGGCATCCGCGGCCTGCGGGACTTCCTGTCGGACGGCGACTTCATCGTCTTCAACGGCGACATCCTCTACCCGGTGGACCTGCGGCCGGTGGTGGCCGTGCACCAGGCCTCTGGCGCGCTGGCCACCATGGTGCTGCAGCCCATGCCGGCGGGGGAGCGCTACGCGGCGGTGGAGCTGGACGCGGAGGGCCGCGTGCGCCGCATCGCTGGCCACGGCCCCGGCGGTGAGGGCCTGTCGCCGTGGCACTTCACCGGCGTGCACGTGATGTCGCCGCGCGTCTTCGACTTCATGTCGCCGGAGGGCGCGGAGGACATCAACCGCGAGGTCTACGTGCGCGCCATGGAGGCGGGGCAGCCGGTGCGTGGCGTGCGGGTGGACGGGTACTGGTCCGACCTGGGCACGCCGTCGCGCTACCTCGCCACCGTGCAGGACGTGCTCGCCGGCCGCGTGCGGCTGGAGTGGCTGGGCGCGGACTCACCGCTGGCGGGGACCGCGCGCGGTGCGAGCGGCACCTGGGCGCACGCGGAGGCTCGCGTGAGCGGCGCGGTGGAGGGTCCGGTGTACCTGGGGCGGGGCGCCACGGTGGCGGACGGGGCCTCCGTGGGGCCGGGCGTGTCGCTGGAGCCGGGTGCGAAGGTGGCCTCAGGGGCGCGGCTTGCGCGAGCCACCGTCTTCGAGGACACCGAGGTGTCCTCCGGGGAGTCGCTCTCCGAGGTGCTCGCCTGGGGCGCGCACCGGATTGCCGCGCCGCTGAAGGGGCGCTGAGCGCCGCCGCTCAGGCGGCGTGGTAGCGGGCCAGCACGCAGGTGACGTTGTCGTTGCCACCCGCGGCGTTGGCCATGTCGATGAGCTGCGAGCAGGCCTTCTCCAGCTCCGGCGTGCGCTGCAGGATTTCCTGCATCTGCGCGTCCGTCACCATGCCGCTCAGGCCGTCCGAGCAGAGCAGGAAGACGTCGTCCTCCTGCGGCTCCACGCGGGAGACATCCACCTGGACGTTCTCCTTCATGCCCAGCGCGCGGACGATGACGTTCTTGTGGGGGAAGTTCTCGATTTCCTCCGGCGAGAGCTTCTTCGCCTTGAGGTAGTCGTTGAGGAGGGAGTGGTCCTCCGTCACCTGCTTCAGGGCGCCGCCGCGGAAGTAGTACACGCGGCTGTCGCCGACGTGGCCCACGTAGACGGCGCTCTGGCCGAAGTGCACCGTGACGATGGTGGTGCCCATGCCCTTGTACTTGGACTCGGAGCAGGCCTTCTCGAAGATGCGCGCGTTGGCGAGCTTGATGCCGGTGGCGATCCGGTTCTCGTCATAGTTGCGCGTCTTGTCCATCTTGAAGGGCCAGGTGCAGTCCTGGTCCTTGGCCGTGAGCTTGTAGAACTCCCCGAGCTCGTCCACCGCGATGCGGCTGGCGATTTCTCCAGACGAGTGGCCACCCATGCCGTCCGCCACGCAGAAGAGAAACTCTTCCGGGAGCATCAGGAAGTTGTCCTCGTTGTGATTCCGCTTCATCCCAACGTGGGTGCTGCCAGCGACCTCGATGCGCATGCGCGAGAACTCTTCTAGAAGGGCGAGAAAACGTGGCGCCGGAGGTTACCAAAGCGCTCGGAAATCGGTCAAAACTCGTGCATCCCGGCCGGACAGGCAGGGGCACTTCGGGCAGGGCTTCAAGGAACCGGCTCGAAGCTCAGCACGTCACCTTCCTGGGTGCCGCTGGCGGCCAGCACCCCCGCGGGGAGCTCCAGGACCGAGCGTGACTGGAAATACACGGATGTCGCACGCCAGGGCGGCAAGGCGGGCATCTGCTTGACGATGCGGCCCTGGGCGTCCAGGAACAGCACGTCAATGGGGATGCGCATGAAGAAAGTGTGGATGGAGTTGCAGGGGACGATATGGAGCCCCTCGCCCACCTCCAGCGAGCGGCGCCCCATGAGTCCCTTGAACCGTTGGAGGAACGAGCTGGCCTTGTCGGCCCGGTCCGCCAGCAGCCGTTGCCGCGTCTCGTTGTTCACCTTCCAGCGCATGTAGCGCCTTCTACCCCATGCTCGAGCCCCTGGCGCGTCCTCTCCACCTGGTCCTCGTTTCTCCCCAGATTCCCCCCAACACCGGCAACGTCGCGCGCCTGTGCGCGGTGACGGGCTGCCGGCTCATCCTGGTGGAGCCCCTGGGCTTCTCCATTGACGACCGGCAGCTCAAGCGGGCGGGGCTGGACTACTGGGACAAGGTATTTCTCCGCCTGTATCCAACCTACGCGGCCTATGTGGCGGACTACCCGGAGGCCCGGCGGTGGCTCTTCTCCGCCCGGGCCGCGACATCCCTGTATGAGGCCCGGTTCGAGGAGGGGGACCACCTGGTGTTCGGCTCGGAGGTGTCCGGGTTGGCGCCGGAGGTGATGGAGGGGGGCACGGGGACGGCCGTCACCATTCCCATGCTGGAGGACCGCCGGAGCCTGAACCTGTCCACGTCGGTGGGAATCGGGACCTATGAGGCCCTGCGACAGGTCGGTTTCACCGGAGCGGGCAGGCAAGCACTCCCGGCAAGTTGAGGGGCCGTGTAGAGGGATTACACTGCGGCGACGCATGACCCCGTCGCAGGCCGCCGAAGCGCTCTATTCCGCCCACAAGTCCCGCGCCACCGGGAGGCTCACGCTTTGCTCGGGAGGGCGTGAGTCCCGGCTGTGGCTGCGGGAGGGGAACCTCGTGGGGACGCAGCTGGGCTTCGGGTTCCAGAGCCCGGCGCAGGCGTTGCTCCAGTCCGGGATGCTGGACGCGGAGGCGCTGGACACGCTGTGGGCGCGGGGTGGGGCAGGGGCTCCGGACGAGGAGACGCTGGAGGCGTTCGAGTTGGCGCCGGAGGTGGTGGCGGAGCAGCAGGTGCTCGCGCAGGTCCGGCGGTTGAGCGCGCTGGCGGAGCAGGCCGCGTTCGAGCCGGGGATGGTGGATGCGGAGGGGTTTCGGCCCATCTCAGGCGTGCGGGTGGTGCGCGCGGCGCTGGAGGGGCCGATTCATGGCGGCGCGGCGGCGCGGGTGTTCCGCTGTGAGGATGTCGAGGCCTGTGGGCCGTGGCTCGCGGATGCTTCGGAGCGGGCGTTCCTGGAGACGTTGGCGGAGTTCCGTGCGCCGGAGTCGCTGACGCCCGCGCAGGAAGCGCTGCTGCTCGTGCTGGAGCGTGAGGGCTGGGTGCAGGCGCTCTCCGTGGAGGACTGGGAGGAGCGCGAGCGGGTTCGACGGGAGGAGGAAGAGGCTCGGCAGCGGGCGGAGGAGGCTCGGCTCGAAGCGGAGCGGCGGCGGGCGGAGGAGGCTCGGCTCGAAGCGGAGCGGCTTGCCGAGGAGGCTCGGCTTGCCGAGGAGGCTCGGCTCGAAGCGGAGCGGCTTGCCGAGGAGGCTCGACTTGCGGAGGAGGCTCGGCTCGAAGCGGAGCGGCTTGCCGAGGAGGCTCGGCTTGCCGAGGAGGCTCGGCTCGAAGCGGAGCGGCTTGCCGAGGAGGCTCGACTTGCGGAGGAGGCTCGGCTCGAAGCGGAGCGGCTTGCCGAGGAGGCTCGACTTGCGGAGGAGGCTCGGCTCGAAGAAGAGCGGCTTGCGGAGGAGGCCCGGCTCGAAGAAGAGCGCCGTGTGGCGGAAGAAGCGCGCTTGGCTGAAGAGGCTCGGCTCGCTGAAGAAGCGCGCTTGGCTGAAGAAGCTCGGATTGAGGCAGCACGCCTCGCGGAAGCTGCTCGGCTAGCTGAGGAGGCTCGGCTCGCGGAAGAAGCCCGACTCGAAGAAGAGCGTCGTGTGGCTGAAGCGGCGCGGGTCGCCGAAGAGGCTCGGCTGGCTGAGGAGGCTCGGCTGGCTGAGGAGGCTCGGCTGGCTGAGGAAGCTCGGCTGGCTGAGGAGGCTCGGCTGGCTGAAGAGGCCCGCCTCGAAGAAGAGCGGCGTCTGGCCGAAGAGGCCCGGCTCGCTGAAGAGGCCCGGCTCGCTGAAGAGGCCCGGCGCGCTGAAGAGGCTCGGTTGGCGGACGAAGCGCGGCTCGAAGAAGAGCGTCGCTTGGCGGAGGAGGCTCGCCTCGCGGAAGAGGCTCGTCTCGCCGAGGAAGCTCGGCGAGAGGCAGAGCGCCTTGCTGAAGAGGCTCGGCTCGAAGAGGAAGCCCGGCTTGAGGCGGAACGCATTGCGGAAGAGGTGCGTCTTGCGGAGGAGGCTCGGCTTGAGGCGGAGCGCCTAGCTGAAGAGTTCCGTCTCGCCGAAGAAGCTCGCCTCGCTGAAGAGGCGCGGCTCGAAGAAGAGCGCCGTCTAGCGGAAGAGGCCCGGCTCGCGGAAGAGGCTCGGCTTGAGGCAGAACGCATTGCCGAAGAGGCGCGTCTTGCGGAAGAAGCGCGGATTGCAGAAGCGGCACGGCTTGAAGAGGAGCGTCGCCTCGCTGAGGAGGCTCGGCTCGAAGAAGAGCGCCGTCTAGCGGAAGAGTCCCGGCTAGAGGCGGAGCGTCTGGCGGAGGAATCGCGTCTGGCAGAAGCGGCTCTTCTTGAGGCGGCGCGCCTCGCCGAAGAAGCTCGCTTGGCTGAAGAGGCGCGGCTCGCTGAAGAGGCGCGGCTCGCTGAAGAGGCGCGGCTCGAAGAAGAGGCGCGGCTCGAAGAAGAGCGCCGTGTGGCCGAAGAAGCTCGCTTGGCTGAAGAGGCGCGGCTCGCTGAAGAGGCGCGGCTCGCTGAAGAGGCGCGGCTCGAAGAAGAGCGCCGTGTGGCCGAAGAAGCGCGCTTGGCTGAAGAGGCGCGGCTCGAAGAAGAGCGCCGTGTGGCGGAAGAAGCGCGCTTGGCTGAAGAGGCGCGGCTTGAGGCAGAACGCCTTGCCGAAGAAGCGCGCTTGGCTGAAGAGGCGCGGCTCGAAGAAGAGCGCCGTGTGGCGGAAGAAGCGCGCTTGGCTGAAGAGGCGCGGCTTGAGGCAGAACGCCTTGCCGAAGAAGCGCGCTTGGCTGAAGAGGCGCGGCTCGAAGAAGAGCGCCGTGTGGCGGAAGAAGCGCGCTTGGCTGAAGAGGCGCGGCTTGAGGCAGAACGCCTTGCCGAAGAAGCGCGCTTGGCTGAAGAGGCGCGGCTCGAAGAAGAGCGCCGTGTGGCGGAAGAAGCGCGCTTGGCTGAAGAGGCGCGGCTTGAGGCAGAACGCCTTGCCGAAGAAGCGCGCTTGGCTGAAGAGGCGCGGCTCGAAGAAGAACGCCGCCTCGCTGAAGAGGCTCGGGTCGCGGAGGAGGCTCGTCTCGCCGAAGAGGCTCGACTCGAAGAAGAGCGTCGCTTGGATGAAGAGGCTCGACTCGAAGAAGAGCGTCGCTTGGCTGAAGAGGCTCGACTCGAAGAAGAGCGTCGTCTGGCGGAAGAGGCTCGCGTAGCCGAAGAAGAGCGTCGCTTGGCTGAAGAGGCCCGCCTCGCTGAAGAGGCCCGCCTCGCTGAAGAGGCTCGACTCGAAGAAGAGCGTCGTCTGGCGGAAGAGGCTCGCGTAGCTGAAGAAGAGCGTTTCGCCGAAGAAGCGCGCCTCGAAGAAGAGCGTCGCCTCGCGGAAGAGGCTCGACTTGCGGAGGAGGCTCGCCTCGAAGAAGAGCGTCGCCTCGCGGAAGAGGTTCGACTTGCGGAGGAGGCTCGCCTCGAAGAAGAGCGTCGCCTCGCGGAAGAGGCTCGCCTCGAAGAAGAGCGTCGCCTCGCGGAAGAGGCTCGTCTCGAAGAAGAGCGTCGCCTCGCGGAAGAGGCTCGTCTCGAAGAAGAGCGTCGCCTCGCGGAAGAAGCCCGCCTCGCGGAAGAAGCCCGCCTCGCGGAAGAAGCGCGCTTCGAAGAGGAGGCCCGTCTCGCCGAAGAGACGCAGCGTGCGGAGGCCGCTCGGATCGAGGCAGAGCGCCTCGCGGAAGAGGCGGAGCGTCTTGCTGCGGAGGCCCGTCTCGCGGAAGAAGCTCGGCTTGAGGCGGAACGTCTGGCCGAAGAAGCCCGCCTCATCGAGGAGCGCCGTCTCGCGGAGTCCGCCCGGCTGGCGAGAGAAGCCCGCCGTGCGGAGGAGATCTGGGCCGCGGAGGAGGCCCGTCTCGCCGAGGTCGCGCGCGTCGAAGCAGCGGGCCGCGAGGCCGAAGACGCCCGCCTGGAAGGCGAACGCCGCCTCGCCGATGCCGTCCGTCGCGACAAGGAAGCGCGCGCCGCCGAACAGACCCGTCAGTCAGACGAAGCCAGTCTCGCCGAAGCGCCCACGCAGTCCGCCTCCATCCCCGAACTCGCGGCCGAGGACGTCGAGGCCCTCACGCTCGATGTGGGCGACATCCTGCTCACCGAGCTTCCCGCTCAGCCTTCCGAGGCGGACTCCGTCCCGAACGCCGGTGCATCCGACCTGGACCTGGCCGCTCTGGCAGAAAGCGCGGACGCCCTGCGCGCCGCCCGGCAGAAGGCCCAGGCCGAGCTCCTCCACGACATGGAGGAAGCCCTGCGCCGCTCGAAGTCCCAGCCGCTTGAGCCATGGCTCGCGGACGAGCCCCCCCAGCCCACGCCGCCCACGCGGACACAGGACCGCGTCCCCGTCCAGGACGAGCAGTGGCACACCGAATCCATCTCCCTCAGCGCCGCGTCCGACACCGAGTCGGAGCTCCCGCTGCTGGAAGTCGAACCCGAGCCCGAACTCTGGGCCGTCGCCGAGCCCCTGCCCGCGCCAGCGACACGCCCCTCCGCGGGCGACCCTCCGGTCCTCACGCCTGTCGCGGAAGACGAAGCGGACATCCTGCTGGAGGCGACCCCCGACGAAGAGGACGATGCCAGCTGGGCCACCCAACCGCCCGCGCCCGCGCCGCGCCCGGCCGCGCCCAAGACAGGTGACGAGGACCTCTGGCGCATCGTCGCCTTCGACAAGGACGAGGGTGCCGACAACCTGACGGCGTCCTTCGAGGCCGCGCTCCTCCAGGTTGATACGCACCTGGAGTCGCTCGTCCGCTCGGATGTCAATCAGGCGAACGTCGATTTCGACGAGCCCCCTGTCGAGGCCATTGTCGAAGCGACCATCGAACCGGTAGCACCGGATTCATCGGGGGCCTTCCCCGGTGACAACTCATGGCCAACTGGCCAGACTGACTGGGACGAGCCGTCCGGAGACCTGGACGACTGGGACTTTGACGAGGACGACGTGGCGGCAGATCCCTCCAATCCCGACGAGGCAGCGAAGCTCCGGCGGCAGCGTCTCTTGCGCCGCGCCATGGAGAACATGGGTGTCCTCGGTGGGCGCCCGCCCGCCGCACCGGGCGCCGCGCCCGCGCCCACGAGCGAACCCGCCGCCCCGGTACCCGCGGCCTCCGAGCCTCCCAAGCCCGACGAGGCCCGCCTGGCCCAGCAGCTCGAGCAGCGCTTCGCGGACATCCAGGCCAGGCGAGACCACTTCTACGTGCTCGGCGTTCCCCAGGACGCCACGCGCGACCAGGTGAAGACCGCCTTCCTCAACCTGGCCAAGATCTTCCATCCGGACCGCCTGCCGCCGTCGCTGCCGCACATGGCGTCGAAGATCACCGCCGTGTTCGAGGCCATCCGCGAGGCCTACGAGGTCCTCTACGACGACACGCGGCGCAAGACGTACCAGCAGAACCTCCAGGCCCAGCAGGCCCTGCCCAAGCCGCCCGCGTCCGCGCCGACCGCTCCGGTCCTCCGCCCGCAGGGCCGCGCCGACAGCAGCGCCGACGACCTCTACAAGATGGGCGAGGTCTTCTTCCGCAAGCGTGACTTCACGACGGCCTCCGACCACTACGAGCGCGCCCATGCGCTGGAGCCCAAGCCCCAGTACCTGGCCGCGCGGGCCTGGGCCATCTACATGGATCCGGCGCGCAAGGCGGACATGGCCAAGGCCAAGCAGATGATGGCGGACGTGGTGCGCGCCGACCCGAATTGTGATCGGGCGCACTACCAGCTCGGCGTCATCGCCCGGGTCGAAGGCGACATGGACCGCGCGGAGCGCTGCTTCCGCGAGGCCGTACGCGCCAACCCCAAGCACCTGGAGGCCAACCAGGAACTGCGGCTCATCGACATGCGCAAGAAGAACCCTCCGAAGAAGGGAGGCTTTTTCCGCTGACGCGGCAGGCCTCACACGGGGTACGGGTGCTTCAGCCCGGCCCGATTTGACTCTCCCCCGCACCTGACTCGCGCCGCCTGTCCAGCAGGAGGCCAGGCAGGTTCCCCACCGGCCCCAGCCATTGACACGCCTGGAAAGCGGGCAGGATGCTCCCGCGTCAGGCTCCCTGGGCCGTCTGCAGTGACGAAAGGCATGGAACGTGGCCAAGCAGCACCTGCTCCTGGTCGATGGTGACGCGAAGAGCCTCCGGGTCATGGAGGTCAGCCTGAAGAAGGCTGGCTTCTCCGTGACGACGGCCATTCACGGCAAGGATGCGCTCGAGAAGGTCCAGATCAGCCCTCCGGACCTCGTGCTCGCGGACACGAAGATGCCGGAGATGGACGGCTTCGAGCTGTGCAAGACGCTCAAGTCCGACGAGCGCTTCAAGTTCATCCCGTTCGTCTTCCTGACGAGTCAGAAGTCGGTCGAGTTCAAGGTGCGCGGCCTGGAGCTTGGCGGTGACGACTACCTGACCAAGCCGATCTACATCAAAGAGATCGTCACCCGCGTGAAGATGATTCTCCAGAAGGCGGAGAAGGAGCGGATCGAGAAGCGGGAGACGACGAAGGGTGGTTTCGCCGGCAGCCTCGCCGACATGGGCGTGGTGGACCTGGTGCAGACGTTCGAGATTGGCCGCAAGACAGGCCTCATCAACATCCAGGGCGAGCGCACCGGCACCGTCTACTTCAAGGACGGACGCGTCATCGACGCGGAGCTGGGACGGCTCAAGGGCGAGAACGCCTTCTACCGGATGCTGAACACCTTCGAGGGCCAGTTCGAGGTGCAGTTCAGCGCGCTGGACCGTCCGGAGCGCATCGAGATCTCCACGCAGGGCCTGCTGATGGAGGGCATGCGCCGCCTCGACGAGTGGGGCCGCATGCTCGAGCAGCTGCCGCCGCTCGAGACGGTGTTCGAGATCGACTACCACCAGCTCGCCGACCGCCTGTCGGAGATTCCGGACGAGGTGAACGGCCTGCTGCGGCTCTTCGACGGCAAGCGCGCGTTGAGCCGCGTGGTGGAGGACTCGGACTTCGAGGACCTGGCCGCGCTGGGCATCATCAGCAAGCTGTACTTCGAGGGCCTCATCCGCGAGCTGGGCAACGCGCCGCAGGAGCCGGTGCAGAGCAGCAAGCCTGGCATCGAGCAGTGGCTCAACACGGCGCCGCCCGCCAGCGCGACCGTGGAGCCCGCGCCTCCCACGCCGGAGAGCCCGCCGCAGCCCGTTCCCGAAGCCGCGGTGCCCGAAGCCGCGGTGCCCGAAGCCGCGGTGCCCGAAGCCGCCCCCGAGCCCGTGGCCGCCGCGCCGGAGCCTTCGCCGCGGTCCATGCCGCAGAGCGTGCTCGCGCCTCCCGCGGGCGTGGACGACGAGCCGGCCGCGTCGCAGGCGCCCGCCGCGCCTGCGCAGCCCGCCAACGTGGTCGTCTTCCACGCGCGGCCCAAGCGCTCGGACACGCCCGAGTACACGCCTGAAGTTCCGGTGACCGAGCCGGTTCCGGAGGTCCCCGCGCAGGAGGGCTCGGCGTTCCTGGTCGAGCCGCCGCCGGCACATCGCGCCGTGGAGCACGCGCGTCGCAGCTTGCTGCTGGACTGGAGCCGGGTGGACACCGAGGGCATCAGCGCGCCCACCACGTGGGGGCCGGGCTCTGGCTGGTCGCACACACCGCGGGGCCAGGGCGCCGCCGCCGCCTCCTTCGCCGCGAGCGCGCCCGCCGTCGAGCCCGCGCCGCGTGCGCCCATCTTCGGTGGCGCGGCCGTGGCACCCAATCCGTTTCCGCCCGTGCCTCCGCCGACACCGGCACCGCCGTCATCCGAGGTGACGCTGGTGAGTGGCAGCGGCTACGTGACGCCGCCCAACCCCTCGGTGCAGGACGACGCGGAGCTCGTGGCCGAAGAGGTCCCCGCCACGCCCCAGCTCGCGCTGCCGCCCTATCCGGGCCACGGCGTGCCCGAGCTGCCCGCCGAGCCGCCCACGCCCAGCGCGCCGCTGGCCAGCACGGTCGACCCGGTTCTCGCATCCCCGGTGTCGGCCCCGCCTGCCGTGGAGGCGCCGCCCTCCGAGCCCGCCACCGCCGCGCCCGTGACGCCCGCGGACGCCGACCCGGCTGCCTCCTCGAAGCCCGCGGACGCCGCGCCGGCTGCGCCCGCGAAGCCCTCTTTTTCCGTTCAGTCGGCCGAAAGGAAGCCGGCGGCGGCCACGCACGGCAGTGACGCAGCCGTGGCCAGCGCGGGCCGTCCCAAGCGCACCGGGCTCATCATCGGCGCGGCGGTGGTCCTCATCGGCGCGGTCGCGGCCGTCGTCGCGGGGACGGGCAGCGGTCCGTCGCAGACGCCTCCGTCGAAGCCTCCCGTGGTGGAGACGCAGGCGCCCTCGAACGGCGACGCCCAGCAGACGCCGCCCCCGGAGAAGGCGCCACCGCCCGATGACGCCACGGCCAAGGCCCCCGAGGCTCCGCCCGAACCGCCCGCCGTCACGCCGGATGCGGGCGCGGCCATCGCCGAGGCGCCGAAGCCGCCCGAGCCCGCCACTCCGCCGACGCCCGCCGTGGACCCGGAGGTGGAGTTCGCCACGCTGGTGAAGCAGGCGAGGGCGGCCGTCGTCGGCCAGCGGCACCGGTCGGCGGCGGGGAGCTACCGCAAGGCGCTGGCGCTCAAGCCGACGGCCACGGAGGCGAAGGCGGGCCTGGGCATCGCGCTGGTGAACGGCTTCACCACGGACGGTGCCTACCGCGAGGCAGCCAAGCTGCTGCAGGAGGTCGTCAAGGAAGAGGCCTCCAACGCCCGTGCCTGGCTGTCGCTGGGCATGGCGCTACAGTTCACCGGCAAGAATTCCCAGGCGGCCGACGCCTACAAGCAGTACTTGTTGCTGGAACCGACGGGGACTTCCGCCGAAGAGGTCCGCACGTTGCTCAGGGGGCTGGGCAACTGAGCGGAGGCGGCCCCACTTCCTTCATTGGCCCCTTGAGAAGTGAGCCGCCTTGCTCGTCCTAGGACTGGAAACCTCGTGTGATGAGACCGCCGCCGCCGTCGTGGAGGACGGCCGCCGCGCGCTGTCGGATGTCGTCTCCACGCAGGTGGACATCCACCGGCGGTGGGGCGGGGTGGTGCCGGAGCTGGCCAGCCGCAACCACATCGTCCAGGTGCTGCCCGTCGTCCACGAGGCGCTGACTCGGGCGAACAAGACGCTCGACGACGTGGACCTCATCGCCGTCACGTCCGGCCCCGGCCTCATCGGCGCGCTGCTGGTGGGCGTGCAGGTGGCCAAGGGCCTGAGCCTTGCGACGGGCAAGCCCTTCGTGGGCGCCAACCACCTGGAGGGCCACCTGCTGGCCATCCGGCTGCTGGAGGTGGCGCCGGAGCCGCCGTTCCTCGGGCTCGTCGTCTCCGGTGGGCACACCAGCCTCTACGAAGTGCAGGCCTACGGGCAGTACCGGCTGGTGGGCAGCACGCGCGACGACGCGGCCGGCGAGGCGTACGACAAGACCGCGCGCATCCTGGGGCTGCCGTATCCGGGCGGGCAGCCCATCGACCAGCTGGCGCAGCAGGGGAGCCCGGACGCCATCCGCTTCCCGCGCGCGCTGCCGGGCGACAACTTCGACGTGTCCTTCTCCGGCCTGAAGACGGCGGTGCTGCACCACGTGCAGAAGCACGGCGTGCCGCAGGGCCAGGCGCTGGCGGACCTGTGCGCGTCCTTCCAGGAGGCCGTGGCGGACGTGCTGTCGAAGAAGCTGGTGGCCGCCGCGCGCCGGCTGGGCCACCAGCAGCTGGTGCTGTGCGGTGGTGTGGCGGCGAACTCGCGGCTGCGGGCGCTCTGTCAGTCGCGGGCCGAGGAGCGGGGGCTGAGCATGTTCCTGCCTCCGGTGCGGCTGTGCACGGACAATGGCGCCATGATCGCGGTGGCGGGGTATGAGGCGTACCGCCGCGGCCTGCGCGGAGATTTCCGCCTCGCCGCCGACCCGGCCTGGCGCATGTAGAGGGGAGCAGACGGGTGGAATCGCCAAGAGACATCCTCAAGCGGCATGGCCTGCGCGCCAAGTACAGCTGGGGACAGAACTTCCTCGGAGACGAGGACGCGCTGGAGGCCATCGCCGACGCGCTGAACCTGCGCGCGGATGAGCCGGTGGTGGAGCTGGGCCCGGGCCTGGGCCACCTCACGCGCTTCCTGGCCGCCACCGGGGCCCGCGTCACCGCCGTGGAGCGGGACCGGGACATGGTGATGGTGCTGGAGAAGGAGGCCATCCCCGGCGTGCGCGTGGTGTCCGGCAACGCGGCCACGGTGGACTTCGCCCAGGTGGCCAATGCGCCTGACGTCGCGGTGGCGGGCAACCTCCCGTACCACCTCACCAGCCCCATTCTCTTCCGCGTGCTGGAGCAGCGGGCCCACGTCTCGCGCGCCGTCTTCACGCTCCAGAAGGAAGTCGTGGTGCGGCTCGCCGCGGAGCCCGGCAACCGTGACTATGGCCTGCTGACGGTGCTGCTGGGCATGCACTACGACGCGGACAACGTCCTCACGCTGGAGGCCTGGCGCTTCCATCCGCCGCCGAAGGTGGACTCCGCGGTGCTGCGGCTCACCCGCCGCAAGTCGCCGCGCGCCCCCATCATCGACGAGGCCCGCTTCACCCGCGTGGTGAAGGCGTCCTTCGCGCACCGGCGCAAGACGCTCATCAACTCCATCAAGTCGGACCCGACGCTGGGGACGGCGGAGACGCTCCTCGCCGCCCTGGAATCCGCGGGGGTGGAGCCGCAGCGCCGCGCGGAGACGCTGGCGCCCGAGGAGTTCGCCGCCATCGAGCGCGCGCTCGGCCCCGTGAAGGCGGCCCCGCCCACGCCCGCGGAGTAGGGCGCCGCTAGCGTCCGCGCATGCCCAGCGCCTGGAGCAGGCCGCCTTGCTGCTCCAGGTAGGCGAAGAACTCCGCTTCGGGGATGCGCATCCGGGCGAGCACGCCGCGGAGGATGTCCTCCACGGTGCCGTCCTGCCGGCGCTTCAGCTCCATGGCCGTCTTGAGCAGCACCACGCCGTAGAGCGGATCCGGCTCCACGGGAGGTGTGGGCGCTCGCTGGGTGGGCGTGCTCTGGCGGGCCTCTTCCAGCCGCACCACTGTCTTCGCCCTGTGTCTGCCGCTCATGTCCGGAGACCACCCCGCGCACACGCCATGAAGTCGCGCGGACCGTAGGGGATGCGTCCCGGAGCGTCAAGGGAGGCAGGCCCCTCGTGGAAAATTGCCGGATTCCAGCGGCCGTGTTGTGTTATCCGCCCGCCCGCGCGCGCGGTCTCAACGCGCATTCTGCGGGCGGGAGGCCTCGGGCGGATGGACTACCGGTATATCGTGGTGGAAGGGCCCATTGGCGTGGGCAAGACGAGCCTCTCCAACATCCTGGCGGAGCGTCTGGCGGGACGGCGCATCCTCGAAGTCGTGGAGGAGAACCCCTTCCTCTCCAGCTTCTACACGGACCGGCAGAAGTTCGCGTTCCAGACGCAGGTCTTCTTCCTCCTGTCGCGCTTCCGGCAGCAGCAGGAGCTGTTCCAGCAGGACCTCTTCAGCTCGATGACGGTCAGCGACTACCTGTTCGCCAAGGACCGCATCTTCGCGCACCTCAACCTGGACGCGCACGAGCTGGCGCTGTACGAGCGCGTCTTCGAGGCGCTCGGGCCCCGCGTGGCCAAGCCGGACCTGGTCATCTACCTCCAGGCCCGCCTGGACGTGCTCCTGCACCGCATCAAGAAGCGCGGCCGGGAGTTCGAGCGCAAGTTCGACCCCACGTACCTGGAGGGGCTCGTCCACTCCTACAACAACTTCTTCTTCCACTACACGGACACGCCGCTCCTCGTCGTGGACACCTCGGATATCGACTTCGTGAATGTCGAAGCAGACAGGGAAGACCTGCTTGCCACCATCCGGAAGGCGAAGCCGGGCACGCAGCATTACGTTCCGAAGGCTTCCCGCCGGGGCTGAAAGTCAGGCTCCTGGTGGGACGGCCGCCTTCAATGCCCCACGGCAGGCGCGGGGGCGTTAGAGTGCGGTGGCGGGCCCAGGGCTCCCGGCGATCCCCGTGGGGACGGCGAGGCGCGAATGGGCCCGTCAGGCCGTTCAACCCGTAGCCATAGGAGGTGAACCGTGAAGGACAAGGTCACCATCCACACGCTGAAGCGCTTCAAGCAGATCGGTCAGAAGATCTGCATGGTCACCGCCTACGACGCGACGTTCGCCCACATCCTGGAGGAAGCAGGTGCGGACGTGCTGCTGGTGGGTGACTCGCTGGGCATGGTCATCCAGGGGCATGACTCCACGCTGCCGGTGACGATGGACCAGATGGTCTACCACACGGCCGCGGTCACCCGTGGCGCGCGCCGGGCGCACGTCGTGGCCGACCTGCCCTTCATGAGCTACCAGGTGTCGACGCAGGAGGCGGTCCGCAACGCGGGCCGCCTGGTGGCGGAAGGCGGCGCGGGCAGCATCAAGCTGGAGGGCGGCGCCGAGTTCGCGGACACGGTGCGGGCCATCGTCCGCGCGAGCATCCCCGTCATGGGACACCTGGGGCTGACGCCGCAGTCCGTCCACAAGATGGGCGGCTATGTCGTCCAGGGCCGTGGCGAGGACCAGGCGCGGCAGATTCTGGACGATGCGCTGGCGCTGGAGCAGGCCGGGGCCTACGCGCTGGTGCTGGAAGGCGTGCCCATGGACCTGGCGCGCACCGTGACGCAGAGCCTGTCCATCCCCACCATCGGCATCGGCGCCGGCGTGGACTGTGATGGCCAGGTGCTCGTCTGCTACGACCTGCTGGGCATGAACCCGGACTTCAAGCCGAAGTTCGTGAAGCGCTTCGCCGACCTCCACGGCTCGATTACAGAGGCCGCGGGCGCCTACTTCGCCGAGGTCCGCAAGGGCGCGTTCCCGGACGAGGAGCACTCCTTCAAGGCGAACAAGAACATCCGGCTGGCGGCGGGGGCTCCGGCTCCGGCGGCCCGGGTGGAGCCATCCGCGCCCGCCGAGGGTGGCGAGAAGCTGGGCCCCGTCTACGGGAGACCCGCCTAGTCATGGCTCCCGCCGTCCTGAAAACCGTTGCGGACGTGAAGGACTGGACGGCGGGGCTGCGCCGGGAAGGGCGCCGGCTCGCGCTGGTGCCCACCATGGGCTTCCTGCATGAAGGACACCTCTCGCTCATTCGCGAGGGGCTGCGCCGCGCGGACGTGGTGGCCGTGTCCATCTTCGTGAACCCCACGCAGTTCGGGCCGCGGGAGGACTTGTCCCGCTACCCCCGGGACTTCGAGGGTGACGTCGCCAAGTGCATCCGCGCGGGCGCGCAGGTCATCTTCGCGCCCGCGGGCCCGGAGGTGATGTACCCCCAGGGCTATCAGACGTTCGTGGAGGTGACGGACGTCAGCCAGGGCCTGTGCGGGGCCCGGCGTCCGGGGCACTTCCGCGGCGTGGCCACCGTCGTCACCAAGCTGCTGGCGCTGTTCCGCCCGGAGGTGGCGCTCTTCGGGGAGAAGGACTACCAGCAGCTCCAGGTCATCCGGGCCCTCAACCAGGACTTGCACCTGGGCGCGGACATCGTCGGCATGCCGACGGTGCGCGAGCCGGACGGCCTGGCGATGAGCAGCCGGAATGCCTACTTGTCCCCCGAGGAGCGGCAGCGGGCGCTGGCCCTGTCCCGGGGGCTCAAGGCCGCCCAGGCGCTGGTGCGCGAGGGCACGCGGGAGTCGGGGCCCCTGGTGGCGGCCGTCCGGCGCGAATTGGAAGCGGCGGGGCTCCGGGAAGACTACGTGGAACTGGTGGATGCGGAGCGGCTGACGCCCCTGGTCGCGGTGGCGCCCGGGCAGCCTGCCCGGTTGCTCGTCGCGGCTTTCAGTGGCACGACGCGCCTCATCGACAACATGCAGTTGGGTGGTGAGGAGAACGCGGGGCGCGTATGACATCCGGAGGGAAGTCAAAGGGAGTGGGCAGCGAGCCCGGCGTGAGAGTCATCGCGGAAAACCGTCGTGCGCGGTTCGACTACACGGTCGACGAAAAGCTGGAGGCCGGGCTGTCGCTCACGGGAAGCGAGGTGAAGTCACTGCGAGACGGAATCGCCAATCTGTCGGACGCCTACGCGCTCCCCAAGGGGGACGAGCTCTTCCTGCTCAACGCGAACATCGGCTCCTACAAGGCGGCGAGCTTCTTCGACCACCTTCCCACTCGGGGCCGCAAGTTGTTGATGCACCGAGGAGAAATCGACCGTTGGACGGCGAAGGTGCGTGAGCGGGGGTATTCCATCATCCCGCTTGTGCTGTACTTCAGGAAGGGCCGTGCCAAGGTGGAGCTGGGGCTCTGCCGGGGCAAGACGCACGAGGACCGGCGCCACGACATCAAGGAGCGGGAGACGAAGCGGGAGATGGACCGGGCGATGCGCCGACGTTGAGAGGGGCGCCCGAAGTTCTTTCGCCGTACATCGATGGACGACAAGAAGGTTCCCGACAAGAAAGAGCGGCTGCTGGCCGCGCTCGACCAGGGCATGGTGATGATTCACCTGGACGCGCGTCGTCCGGGCGTGCTCGTCCCTGCCTCCGTCAAGACGGAGGCGCACCTGCGCCTGAATCTCTCCTACCGGTTCGACCCACCGGACCTGACGGTGGGCGAGTGGGGCGTTCGCTCCACGCTGAGCTTCTCTGGCTCGCGCTTCACCATCGCGGTGCCGTGGTCGGCGTTGTTCGCCATCGCCAGCCACGTGACGAAGGAGTTCTGGATGTACCCGGAGGACATGCCGCCGGAGCTGCTCCAGCAGACGGCCGCGTCACGTCCGGCGCAGCCCCTGCCCGTGGCCCCCATGCCGGTGGCCGCGGAGCGTCCGCGCACCTTCCTCCGGGAAGTGCAGGGCGAGCGGCGCGATGAGCCTCCCGCCGACGTTCCACCCTCGGATGGACCGCCGGACGAGCCACCGCCACCGCGGCGCGGCCATCTGCGCCTGGTGAAGTGAGGCGCGCTCAGCGCCTCAGCTTCGCCTGGATGTGAGCGGCCTCGCCGCCGGAGAACGTCCCCTTCCACGTGCGGTGGCCTTTGCGCCGGACCTGGATGGGGACGCGTCCCGCCGGATAGCGGTTCTCGAGCAGCAGCGGCGTCGTCCCCAGCTCCGCGTCCCGGACCCAGACAGTGGCGCCAGGCGGGTCGCTGTCGACGCGCAGCATCGGGGCCGACAGGCGAAGCCCCGTCGCTGACATCACCCGGATGAGCAGGGTGGAGCGCTGGGGCCACAGCCAGATGCCGGTGCCCACCAGCAGCGCGACGAGCAGCAGCCCCAGTGCCCGTTTCAGGCGCGAGCGTCGGAGGAGGGCGGCCTCGTCGGGCCAGTCGCTCTCAGGCGAGGGCGGGCGCTCCGCCAGCTCCAGTGCGTCCGCGTCGGTGTGGAGCACGCTCTTCGCGCCCGGCGTGACGTGTGTCTGGGGGACGCTCTCCGCGAGCGTCTGCTGCGCGGTGAACTCGAGGCCCGCGGACGGAGCGAAGGCGCCTGGAGCGGTGGGCGTGCGAGGTGTTGTCGCCGCGCCAGTCGCGGCATCAGGCCACATCGCGCAGTGTGAGCACCGTGCATGGGCCGAGGAGAGCACGTGGCTGCATCGTGGGCAGCGATGCACCAGCCGCCCACTGACGCTGAGCGCCGCGCCGCCCGGCATGGAGAGCGGCGCTTCTTCCATCGCAGCGGCCTCGGCCGGCGACGGCGCAGGCACGGCCATCGCCAACGAGCCCGCATCAGCGGGTGTCCGCGTCACAGGGCGCTCGGAGGACCCTGCCTGTTCACTCAGGGGCGGCGGCAAGCCCAGCCCGCGAAGGAACGCGGCCAGCGCCTGAGACGTCGCGGGCTCGCCGGCCTGTGCCAGCCACCGGGCGAAGCCTTCCGCCAGTGACTCTGGCGAATGGAAGCGCTCCTGGGGCGCACGCGCCAGCATGCGCATGACGGCGCCCGCCAGTGGCCCGGGGACACCTGGCGGTGGCTCCACCGGCCGCGTCAGGATGGCATGGGCCACCGCGCTCGCGTCCCTCTCGGTGTGGAACGGATGCCGCCCCGTGAGCAGCTCATGGAGCACGATGCCCAGGGAGAACTGGTCGCTGGCGGCGGTGGCGGGCGCGCCTTGCAGCACCTCGGGCGCGGTGTAGGCCTCCTTCCCTCGGAAGACACCGGGCGCGGTGTGGGCCGGGCCGGCCATCCGCGCGATGCCGAAGTCCGTCAGCTTCACCTCGCCCTCGCGCGACACCAGGATGTTGGAGGGTGACACGTCGCGGTGGGCCACCATCACCGGCTGCCCGTCATGCACCTTCCGGTAGGCATGGCCGAGCCCCGCCAGGGCCTGATGGACGATGAAGGCGGCCAGGTGCGGAGGGAAGCGCACGCCCCGGCGCGCGGCCGTGCGCAGCAGCACGCCCAAATCCCATCCGTCCACCAACTCCATCACCAGGAAGAGCCCTTCGGGGCCCTGGCCCACGTCGTAGACGGTGGCGATGTTCTGGTGCTGCAGCAGCGTGGCCAGCCGGGCCTCGGCCAGGAACATGCGCGCGATTTCCGGCTCGCGCGCCAGGTGGGGCAGCACCCGCTTGATGGCCACCGGCCGCTCGAAGCCCTCCGCGCCGAGCGCGACGCCGAGGAAGAGCTCCGCCATGCCTCCAGAGGCCAGCGGACGGACCAGCCGGTAGCGTTCGTTCACGAGGCGCTCAGGCGGCGGGCTGGGTGACGTCGCGCAGCAGTTGCCAGGGGTAGATGCCGGTGGTGTGGCCGTCGCTGAAGCTGAAGGCCAGCGCGTAGTTGCCCACGGGCTGCACCTGCTTGATGCGCAGGTCGGCGGGGACCTTCGACGGGTCCAGCGTCCGCTTGTTCGTCCATTCGTCCACGCACGCGGCGCAGGGGCACTGCTGGCGCAGCACCTGCGCCGTGGCGCCCGTCTTCACCCCGTCGTCCCACGTCAGGTCCAGGCGCGCGCCATCCGAGGACAGCTGTGCGTCCGTCGCGGTGACGGCTTGGGGGGCGGGCTTGATGCGGTCCCAGAAGCTCAACGTTCCACCTTCCAGAGTCTCAACAGTCTTGGCCCTCCCTACCATCCTTCGGCTGTCAGGAGGCGAGCTTCACGGGCAGCCGGTGACCTTCCAGCCGCACGCCCTGCTGCGCCAGCACCTGCTTCAGGGCCTGGACGACCTTCGGGTCCAGCTGGGCGCCGCAGAGGTTGTCGAGGATTTCCATGGCCTTCTCCAGCGGCATGGCCTTCTGGTATGGGCGGGTGGAGGTGCAGGCGTCGAAGGTGTCCGCGCACGCGACGATGCGGGCCAGCAGGGGAATGTCCTCGCCCTTGAGCTTGTCCGGATAGCCGGTGCCGTCCCAGCGCTCATGGTGGTGGCGGACGCACGCGCGCACCGCGCCCAGGAAGCTCACGGGCCCGATGATGGCGTCTCCGATGGCGGGGTGCTCGCGCATGATGGCCATCTCCTGGTCCGTCAGCCGCGTCTGCTTGCAGAGGATGGACTCCACGATGCCAATCTTCCCGATGTCATGGAGGATGCCGCCGTACTGCAGCTGCCGCAGCTCGCGCTCGGTGAGCTTCAGCTCCCGGCCAATCTGCACGGAGACGTCGCCCACGCGCTGGCTGTGGCCGCGGGTGTACGCGTCCTTTGAATCGATGGAGTTCGCCAGCGCGACGATGGTCTCCAGGTAGCCCTTCTCCAGGCTCTCGTAGAGGCCGCGGTTCTCCATGTCGTACGCGAGCAACTGCTTGCTCATGTAGTTGAACGTCTGCGCCAGCTCGCCCAGCTCGTTCTTCTGCTTGATGTCCACCTCGACGCCGAACTTGCCGTGCGCCAGCTCCAGCGCGCCGCTGATGAAGCCCTTGAGCGGCCGGGTGAGGTTCCGCGAGAAGAGCGCCGCCAGCACCACCGCCACCAGGATGGCCGCCCCCAGGCCCAGGAGGATGCGCTGCTCCATGGTGTCCACCTGGCGGTAGGCGTGCTCCACGGGTTGCTCGGAGACGATGGCCCAACCCGTCTCGGGCAGCACCGTGTACGCGGCCACCACCGCGTCCCGGCCCTCGCCGAAGTTGCCGACGTGGAACAGCTCCATGTCCGACTTGCCCACCAACTGCTTCAGCAGGTGCGCCACCGGGCCGCGCCGCGCCACGTCCTCGCCCAGGCCGGCGACGCCACCACCACCCGCCACGAGGTGCCCGTGCCGGTCCGCCAGATAGGCGAAGCCGGTACTGCCCACGCGCTCCTGCTCCAGCATCTTCCGCAGGTCGGCCAGGGACAGGTCCGCCGCGATGTACCCGCGGACAGGCTCGCCCACGGGGAAGGCCAACGTCAGCACCGGCTCGCTGCCCTGCGGGTCCTCCACCACGTCCGCGTAGCGCACGCCCTCGAGGTTCTCGAGCAGCGCGCGCGCGCGTCCCTCATGGCCGGCCAGCGCGGTGGGCGGGACATCGTGCTTGGAGAAGGCCTGGAGTCCCGGGAGCCGCTGGCGGTCGGCGTCGAACACGGTGAGCGCCAGCACGTCGCGCCGTTGGTTGAGCACCGAGGCCAGGTGCGTCTGCTGCGCTTCCAGGGGCAGGCCGAAGAAGCCGGGCACGCGGGCCAGGCCCAGCACCGCGTCGGTGGGCTCGCCCAGGAAGATTTCGGCCTTGAGGCGCAGCTGCTTCACGCGCTCCTGCGCCAGTTCCTGGGCGTCGCGTACCAGGAGCTCCCGGGTATGGGAGACGGAGAGCCACCCCACCATCAGCGTGGGGACGACGCCCACCACCAGCATCAACAGGAGGATGGCTTTGAACAGGCGCACGGGGTGGCTCCTCCAGGGGTTACTGCCACTGGCCCTTCTTCACTTCGAGCTTGAGGCGCTCGGGCACCAGCTCGAAGTGCCTGGGCGTGCTGGGCTCGGACGGGCCCGCGGGGCCCACCGCGCGCACCGTCCACCGGTAGCGTCCCGCGGGCAGCACTGGCAGCTTCGCCTCCAGGCGGGTGACTGTCTGGGTGAAGGCGGCGCGTTGCTCCTGTGCGCGCGACACCTCGACCTCATAACGTTCCGCGCCTCGCACCGCCTCCCAGGTCAGCTTCACCGGGCCCAGGTGTCCGTCCCGGTCCGGGCGCCGCTTCAGGCGCGCCGCGTCTTCGGGTTGCCCGAGGCTGGGGGCCACCAGCGGCGGAAGGGGCGCCCGGACCGGGACGGACACCTGGGCCCGGTGAAGC